>JAABTR010000489.1 GCA_011389755.1 Deltaproteobacteria bacterium
CTGGCCGGGGGTAATGTCCAGGTGGTGGTCAACGCCCTCATCAGCGCCGACAAGGCCAACATCGATCTGTCCTTTGCCCGGGCCGTGGCCATCGATCTCGCCGGCCGCAACGTGCTCGAGGCCGTTCAGATGTCGGTGAACCCCAAGGTGATCACCACGCCCAAGGTGACGGCCATGGCCAAGGACGGCATCCAGCTCTCCGCGGTGACGCGGATCACCGTGCGGGCCAACATCGACCGGCTCGTGGGCGGCGCCGGCGAGGAGACAGTCGTCGCGCGTGTGGGCGAGGGCATCGTGTCCACCATCGGCTCGGCGTCAGATCACAAGGCGGTGCTGGAGAACCCCGACAACATCTCCAAGAACGTGCTCGCCAAGGGCCTGGACGCGGGCACGGCGTTCGAGATCCTCTCCATCGACATCGCGGACGTGGACGTCGGCGCGAACATCGGCGCCAAGCTCAACGCCGAGCGGGCCGAGGCCGACAAGCAGGTGGCTCAGGCCGCGGCGGAGGGGCGGCGCGCCATGGCAATGGCCCAGGAGCAGGAGATGAAGGCCCGGGTCGTCGAGATGCAGTCCAAGCTCGTCGAGGCTGAGGCGCGGGTGCCCATGGCCATCGCCGAGGCGCTGCGCAACGGGAATCTCGGCGCTATGGATTACTTCAACTTTAAGAACGTCGTCGCGGACACTCAGATGCGCGAGTCGATCTCCAAGACGGCCGGCCCCGATGGGTCGAGCCCGAAGAAGTGATTCATGGCCGATGACGCACGACGGGCGCGCGCTTTCGTCTGGAAGCTGGTCCTCGCCGACATCCTGACCGCCCGGGGCGAAATAGGACCGCTGCAGCGAGTCTGGGCGCCCGGCTTCGACCGGCGTCTCTTGCGAGGGCGGCGGCGCCCCGCCGTGGACAAAGAAGGCGAAAAGAGCGGGCAAGAGGATGGATAACTGGATCGAACTGATTATCTACGCGATCGTGCTGGGCTTGGGCGGCCTGTCCCAGCTCTTTAAGGCGTTTCGCAGCCGCTCGAGGGAAATCCCAAAACCGGGGCCCGCGCCCCGGCCTGTAACTGGTCGGCCCTCGGTGCCCTTCGACGAGGCTGTCTTTTCGTCACCCGATGTCTCGAAGAAGCGCCTGGTGGAGCTGCGAGACAAGACGCGCCGGCTCCTCGAGCGGGGGCGGGATGTCGATCGCGGTATCCGCTTGGTCGGCGGCGCTACGGTGCTGGCAAGTGACTCTCTGGCCGAGGACGTCCTCGGGCCGCTCTCGAGCATCGAGACCGAGCTCTCCTCGGCCGTCGAGTCTCCCGGCGCGTTGACCGCAGATGACGCTTCTGCGCTCGAAGGCCTTGTGGCGCGCAGCGCGGCTGTCCTGGAGCTGCTCGAGGGGATCGTGAACCAGCGCACCGGCCCGGCAAACGCGGTGCTGCTCGACAGGCTCGATCGCGCGGCGCAGGCGCTGCTCGATCCCTTTTTGCGTCACGCCCGCGCTCGGCGCATCCCGTATCCCACGCGGCACGCGGCGGTGAGCCTCGTGCCCACGGGCACGGTCCCCCCCGCGGCGCTGTCGGAGGCCGCGCTCGCGTCAGTCGCCGTGGATCCCAAGATGTCAGAAACCCCGGTGGGGTGGATGGCGCTGCCCCGGGATGTGATGCGGGATGTCTTGGTGAGCACGCCGCGGCTGGCCTCCAGCGTGCACTCCGCCATCCAGGCCCGTCACCTCGCCGACTTTCAGTTCGCCCAGGTGACGGAAAATCAAGCGGTCTCAGGGCTCGTCGCCCGGTGGATGCCGCGGCTGTTTTTCGATGCGGGCGCCTGCTTGATGCTGGGGCCGGCCTATGTGGCGGGGTTGCGAAGCGAGATAGAGCTCGAGCGGTTGTCGGCGATGGACAGCCTCACAGCCTGGATTGATGGCGAGGCAGTGCTTCTCCCCGAATTGCCCGCGCACGTGCGCATGATGGCCGCGGCGCGGGTGCTGCAGCACCTGGGGATGGGCGATGAGGCTCAGCGCCGCTGGAAACAGTGGAACGACAAGGTGGGCGCGCCCACCCAGCTCGTGGTGCGGCTGCCCTCTGGGCTGACGCGGGAGCTGCCCTTAACGCTCGTGCAAGACGCCGTGCTGAAAAGCGTCGACGCCATGGTCAAGACGCCGTTCGGACCTCTGTCGGGCACGGCTCTGCGCGAAATTCCCGGGGTCTCTTTGAGACTGGAAGGCTACGAGCGCATGGTCGAGCTGCGAGACGCGCTGCTCGAAGGCGACGCAGAGCGCGAGCACCCGCGGGTGGTCCTGGGCGCCGCCTTGCTCGCCGTGGAGAGATCCGAAACTCGGGAGGGGCGCGTAGGGAGGGCCGCGCTGCGGTGTCTCGATGTTTCGGCGGTGGCCCGCGTCCGTGCGCCCCTCGGCGGCCTGCCTGCCGAAGAGTCCTTGCGGGAGATGCTGCGATCTCCGCGCTCAATCGCGGACGCCGTGGTCCTCGGAGCGACCTTGTCACCGCGCCCGGGCCCGGGGCTTCGGGGTCTGCGAAGAGCGAAAAGAAGTCGCATCGGTCTGATGATGCGATGACAGACACGCCGCAAAGAGTCATCTACTGCTGCGTCGCCCCGGAAGTCTCGGACGATGTCTCGGACCTGCTCGAGAGGATGCGCGGGGCCGACTACCGGGTCCTGGTGGGCAACGATCCAGATGAACTGCTCCTACTCTTGGAGCTGTCCAGGCCCGAGGCGCTGCTCTACACCCTCGAGACCGAGGCATCGGAGCTGTCATCGGGGTTTCGGGTCATCGAGAGGCGGGCGCTCGAGCAAGGGCTGCCGCTCATCGTGGTTCGGCCGAAAGAGCCCGCGAGCGGCGGTCTCGAATCGGCGCTGTGGTTGCCAAGGGATTCTCGCTTCGAGAAGATCGCCGTCGGTGCCCACGATCTTTTGGGCAGGCTCGAGGAGCAGGGGAGCCCGCAGAGCTTCGTCGCCCCTGAGAGCGGAGCTGCTAAGGGCGACGACGAGGGACTTTTTGGAGAAGAGTTGCGCGATTTCGTCGAAGACGGCGAGAGGGTGATCGAGGTGGAGACACGGCTTGTGTCACAAGGGCCGCCGCGAATACGCACGACCATCTCGAGTCAGGACGGGCTCTTGTTGCAAGAAGACCAGCCCGCGGACCCACTGGACGCAGATCTCGCGAGCAAGGTCGAGGCCCAGCACATGCTGGCGCTGGCCGTCTATCGCACAAGGGGCAAGGAGAACGTCGGCGGCGTCGAATCTGCCTACCACGGCGAGATCAGCGAGCCCATCGTGTTGCCTGAGGTGTCCGCGACACAGGAGCGCAAGAGACGAGAACCGGACAGCGCGGTCTTACCTTTGGTGCTCCTCGGCGCCGGCGCCGTCGCCGGTTTGCTGGTGGCGATGTTCGTCATGATCGCCCCTACCTTGAACCGGCCCAAAGTGGTGGAGCGTCCGGGGCTGTCTGATACGCGCGCGGGGCAGCCGCAGCCGGGCGCTCGGGCTGGCTTTCGCGATGGGAGGGGGGCCGAATATCTCTTTTGGCCCCCCTACGCGAGCGACACCGGCGACGACACCGCCACCGAGAGCGAGGGCCCTGTGGGCCGCTAAAAAAATTTTAAAAGAAAATTTTCCCGTCTCGGCCTCCATCCGCGTCTGCTCCTTAAAGAGGAGGCGCCCATGAAGAAAAAAATTGAAACCATAGGGATCGCTTTATTGGCCGTGACGAGCGTTGCCTGCATGGACAGGCCCCTGGCACCGATTTGCCCGGTGCCCATCGAGGTCAAGAGCAACGAGGTCAAGGTCGGCGGCTACCTGGGGGTCGACATGCTCGTGGTGGTGGACAACTCGCTGTCGATGGCGGAGGAGCAGGCCATCTTGACCGAGGGCTTTTTCACCTTGATCGGCGCCCTGACGGAGGATACGGCCCGGAAGGTGGACGACGTGCGGGTCGCCATCGTGAGCTCGGACATGGGGTTGCAGTACGGGGGCCAGGCTCCCCCGGTCAGCGTTTACAAAGGCATATGTCCAAGCGCCCGCGGGGACGACGGGGCTTTCAAGATGGACCCCACATGTGTGGACTTCGAATCGCGCATGTACTTGGAAACCTCCGCCGATGCGCCGAACCCCAACCTGGCCGAGCAGTTTGCGTGCGCAGCCAAGCTCGGGATAGAGGGCTGCGGCATCGAGCAGCAGCTCGAGGCGGCGGTCCGCGGTGTGGAGCGCGGGAAAAAAGAGTTCGACTTCGTGCGGGACCGCTATCTTCTCGCGGTCCTCGTGGTCTCCGACGAGGAGGACTGCTCCATCGAAGACGCTGGGCTTTTCAAGACGCCGGAGTGGGAAAACAAAATCAATACGGCTTGCAACTTGCCCGCGAGCAACGAGGAGAACTACCTCTATCCCACGTCGCGGTACCGCAAGGCGCTCGCTGAGCTCAAGGGATCCGAGGAGCGGCCCGACTACGACGCGGTGGTCTTTGCGGCCATCGTCGGCGTTCCAAACGACGACGGTGGCTGCCAGGGGCCCGGAGACGCCCTCGGGGGGTGCATCGAACGGCCCGAGATGGAGTTTGTTCCCTATAAAAAGCGCGAAGGTGATAATTTCCTCGTCTTTAAAGAGGCCTGCATGCGGTTCGACGCCGAGGGCGAGGAGGTCACCGGCGCGACTCCGGGGCGCAGGTACGTCAAAGTGGCGCAGGATTTCGGCGACAACGGCTATGTCTACTCCATCTGCAACGCAAACTGGAGCCCGGCCATGGAGAAGATCGCCGAGCTCATCCGGGACAAGACGAAGGGCAGCTGCTTTGACCGGGCCCTTGAGTGGGACCCGGCCACCGAGACCGCCAAGTGCGACGTGTTCCTCAAGTACCGCTTCGAGACCGCCGGGCTGCCCTGTCCGGCGGAGCTCGAAGCCGCAGAGGGATCTGTCATCCGCAAGACCGTCTCGGACGGCGGCGATTTTTCCTATGAGCTCGTTTCGTGCCCTCTGCCCAAGCTGCCGGCCCCTCTGGCCTGCTCGGAGGCCCTCGCCGCGGTCGGTGAAAAACCCGAGACCCTCGGGTGGTACTACTGCAAGAACGACGAGCAGGACGATCGAAGCTGCAGATATCGCGTGGAGCTCACCGAGCAGGCGCAGGTAGCTGCGATGCCGACCGTCGGCGTGGAGGTGCGCTGCTTGTCGGAGTTCTCCTTTGAGGACGAGAACTGCCAGGAGAACACCAACGCGAGCTGCATGGATGATCGGGACAACGACGGCAACGGGGTCTGGGACTGTGAGGATACGCCGGGCGTCCACGAGGCCGATCCCAACTGCTGCCCCATCACCAAGGACGCGGGTGGGACCTGCCGCGTCGACGCAGCCGCCGTCGCGAAGATCTGCCAGGTCGATCCTCAAACGAGCGAGGACCTGCCCGGCGCCTGCCTCAGGGCCATGGTCACCTTGGGATGTCGGGGAGATCCTGTGGTTGAATAATCGGCAGGCGAGATAAAAAAGACAAAAAAAGACGGCGAACTCGGTGGATGTGGGGGGGGCATCTGGGGCGAGTCCGCCGTCGAGATGGGGTTTCTCATTTCCGAGCCGCTCAGTCAACCCCGCCCTGCTATTTTTTTGCTTCTTTGTGAGTGCGTTTTAGGTCTCGACGAACATTTTTCGAAGAGTCTCACACATTTGTCACCGGACAGTTCCGAAGGCGTCGCAATGGCCATCTATGCTGGTTTGCTCAAAGAGGCTTTTTGCGATGCTGGAAAAGAAAAAAAATATCGTGATCATCGAGCCGGACGACGATTTCGCCGAGAAAATGAGCCGCGCTCTTCGGGAATACGGATACCGGGTCCGTCGCGCTGCCGACGGCGAGTCCGGGCTCGAGCTCGCCTCGCAGGCGGTACCTTGTGTGGTACTTTTGGAGGTCGAGCTTCCCGGGGAGTCCGGAACGGAGATCTGCCGGCGACTCAAAGCCGACCGGGCAACGGCCCATGTGCCCATCGTGATCGTCACCAGCCGAAACTCGGAGACGGATCGTGTGGTCGGGTTCGAGCTGGGCGCCACAGACTACGTCACGAAGCCGCTGAGCCTGCGGGAGCTGGTCTTGCGGATACGGGCGATCTTGACGCGCCTCGAGAGCGCTCAGAAGAGCTCGGAGCTCGTGGTCGGTTGCTTGAGGATAGACACGAGCAGCTTCTGCGTCGAGGCGGACGGCCGCCCGATCTCGTTGACGAGACAAGAGTTTCGCCTCTTGACCGTGCTGGCTCGGTCCCAGGGGCGCGTCTTTTCTCGCGGCGAGCTCCTCGACATGGTCTGGGGCGGCGAAGCCGAGGTCCTCGAGCGGACCGTGGACGCTCACATCAAAGGGCTGCGCGGCAAGCTCGGTGAGATGGGGTGCATCGTCGAGACGGTCCACGGCGTCGGATACCGCCTGAGCCGCGTCGAGGCCGACGCAGCCCGGAATCATGCCGGCTGACCCGCAAGACAGCTCTTTCAATCTTCGCCTTCGCCTAAAAAAATTCACAAATCGCTCCCCGATCCGTGAGGACGAGGCCTTCGGAAACCCAGTCACCGCCGCGGTATCCGGCGTGACACCTGCTTTTAACCTGGGTGTCAAACAATCGTTTGGGAACCTTCATTTTTTCGACACAAGGCGCCGGTAGATCCTTGGCGTGAGCTTCGAGGGAGTCACAGCTCCCCAGAATTTTCGAGGGAGACGAAAGCTCC
>JAABTR010000081.1 GCA_011389755.1 Deltaproteobacteria bacterium
GGGTCGTATTGGCGCTTGGAGGCCTTGGCCATGGCCGCGTTCACCGCGGCTTTGGTCTCGCTGGTGAGCTTGGCGGCCTTTTTGATTTCGTAGTCCACGATCAAGGCGTCGCGAATGGCGATGTTCAAGGCCACGCGCCCCGAAAGCGCTTTGCCCGCCAGGTAGCCGACGAATAAGGACAAAAGCGCGCAGCCGGCGATCCCGAGGATGAGCGGCATCCGGCTCCGCCCCGCTTCTTTGTCGGAAAAGGTCACGTTGGGATCGGTGCTCTCGCCGATGAGGTCGGTTGGACCATAGCTCACGCGATGCGGGGGCGAGGAGGGGGACGCCGACCCGCCGAAGGGATCGCGGTCATCGGGCGGTGGCTGCTGCCCTTGCTGCTGCAAAAACGGGGGGACCGGCGCGGGCTTGCTTCCGAGTCCGGGCAGCGGTTTGCCCCCACCCAGCCCGGGGAGACCAGCTGCGCTTCCCTTGCCGAGACCGGGCAGCTGCGGTTTGCCGGACTTGCCGAGGCCGGGAAGCTGGCCGATATTTCCCCCTCCCACACCGAGCTTCTTTTTAAGTTCATCGGCGCTGGACTGTTTTTTTTGCTCGTCGCTCAAGATGATACCTCCGTCCGCCAGTAGCAGCGGCGCTCGTCACTGAAGTGGCGCTTGAGAGTACTTATAATTTTCCTTGTATGTCAAGCCGAACCCGGGGGGATCCTCAAAGACACTACCATTGATTTCGAGGCGATACACGACAACAACGCCCTTGGAACCTTTCGCGTGTGTTCCCAAAAATCGATGAGACCGACAATTGTGATAAGCTGAACCCATCGTGCAGGCAAGAAGCCAAAAAAAAATTTCATACGCGATCCCACGGGTACCTTTTCTTTGGGCCACGCGCGCGGGGTTCGCGGCGGCCGCGCTCCTCATCTCATTGGCCCGACCGGCGCTCGGAGAAGACCTGTCTAAAATGTTCGGCGCGTCACTGCACGCGGGGTATTCGCGTGCGGCTATCTCGACCGATATGTCCCCCGACGCGACCGGCGGATTCGCGGCCGGCCTACAGCTCAGTTGGGCGTGGAACAACAGCTTCGCGGTCACCGCGGCCGGCGAGCTGAGCCTGCACCCGGACCACACCTTCAAGTATCGAGACGCGAGCCTTGAAGCTCCCAGCGGGCCCAAAGTCCGAGATTTGCGCGCCTTTGGGGTCCTTGTGGGGCTCACCTACTTCCTCGACATCTACAACGTCATCCCTTTCGTCACCTTGGGGGGCTGCGCCGACTGGTACCATCAAAAGATGCTGTTCCCCACGGTGTCAGGGCCTGCCAAGCTCGCACCTCAAGAGGGGATGGAGCTCGGCGTGGCGGCGGAAGGGGGACTCGACGTGCGCATCTCGCCCCACCTCTACGCAGCGCTGGTGGCTCGAATGTCCCACTACTTGACCCAGACGTCTTATTATGAAGGCAAGACCTCACTATTTTTTCGAGTAACGTACCGCTTCCACGCTCGAAATTTGTGGCCTTGGGGGCCCGGCGGCTAAAATGGGCGCATGTGGCGCTGGATTTTCATCATCATCTGTTCGGGGCTCGCCGCCTCTTGCGGAGCTTCTGATAGCTGGACCCCCCGTTACCACGGGGCTCTGAGCACCACGAGCTGGAAGGCGCTCACCCCGCGGCCCAGGACGTCGCTCTTTGATCCCCCCCTTTCCCGCCCCTTCGAAGGGTGTGAGCCGCGAAAAAAGATGGTCGAAGGGGCACTGGAGCTCTACGAGCAGGCCGCCGTGGGAGACGATTTCGGGCAAAAGGACCTGGAGCGGCTCCTCGATGAGGCCGAGATAAGAGCCGGGTGGACGGCGAGCCGGGGCATCGCCTCCTTGGTGTCCACCGCGAAGCGTCGAGATGCCCTCGAGCACGAGGGCGACATACGCCCGGGTGACATCGTCCTTTTTCACAACGTGGCCGACCACAATGGGAACGGCCTCAACGACGACTGGCTCGGAGCCGTCGGCGTCGCTGTCGCCCGGGACGGCGAGCTGGTCGAAGCGGTTGTTCGCACAAAAAACGCCCCTCGAAAGGTGGTTTTGTCTCCCGGAGGCCCCCGGGCGAGAACATTGGACAACCGCGTGGTCAACTCGTATCTACGGATCCCGAGCCGAGACGACCCGCCCCAGACCGACTACCTGGCCGGTCGCCTGTACGCCGGTCACATCGATTTGGACAGCTTCTTTGGGCAAGGGTGCAAAAAGAGATGAAAAAGGAACGCCTGGACAAAGTGTTGGTCGAGCGCGGATTGGCCCCTTCCAGGCAGCGGGCTCAGGCCCTCATCATGGCCGGCAAGGTTCTCATCGACGAAAACGCGGCCACCAAGTCCGGCGCCCTGGTGGCTCCGGACGCACAAATCCGCCTCAAACAGCAAGAGCACCCCTACGTCTCCCGGGGCGGAGTCAAGCTCGCCGGCGCCCTCGACGACCTCCAGGTGGACGTCAACGGGCTCGTGATCCTCGATATCGGAGCCTCCACCGGAGGGTTCACCGACGTCTGCCTGCGGCGGGGAGCGACACAAGTCTACGCCGTCGACGTGGGCACCAACCAGCTCGACTACTGCCTGCGCGCCGATCCTCGAGTCACCAGCCTCGAGCAGACCAACGCCCGCTACCTCACCCTCGACCAGCTTCCCGGCCCCGCGGATCTCGCCGTCATCGATGTTTCGTTCATCTCGATCATCAAGCTGCTCGAACCGGTGGCCGCGTGCCTCAAACCCGGCGGCAAGGTGGTGGCGATGGTCAAGCCTCAGTTCGAGGTGGGCAGGGACAACGTGGGCAAGGGCGGCGTGGTCAAAGACGAGGCGCTTCGCCAGGGCGCGGCTCAGAGCGTCGTCGACTTCGCTTTGGGCCTCGGCTTCGCGTGCGAAGGGCGCGCCGCGTCCAGACTGCCCGGCCCCAAAGGGAACAAAGAGATCTTCGTGCTTCTCGCGCTTCGCGCGCCCGCCTGAGGGATGATGAGCCGGCGAAAGACCCAGGTAGGAGCGCGGTCTTTTACGGCACGTTGAGTGCGTGTACACTGCGAAGCGACATGCTGGTTATCGGTATCGATGAAAACGGCCTCGGCCCCCTGCTCGGCCCGCTGGTGGTGACCGGGACGGCATTTAATCTCGAAGACTACCACCGGGAAACCTTCTTTGAGCGCATCGGAGGGCTCTTGGAGGCCGCCGACTCGAAGCGGGTCTTCACCCGGGGGCGCAGGAGCGAGGCCGAACGGGCCACCCTCGGGTGGCTGCGCCTCTTCGGCGCGCAGTTCAAGACGCTCGGCGCCTTGAGCCGGCGCCTGGGTATCGACCTGCCCCACGACGGACCCTGCCGGCGCGACTCCCGGCGCAGCTGCCTTTTCTGTGGTAGGGCCAAACTCCCCCTCTGGCAAACCGAAGCGCTCGCAGACGACGAGGCCTGGCAGATGACCCGCAGACGACTTGAAATCGGGGGCATCTACCCGGCAAGAATCCGACTCGCCACCTATTGCGTCGGTCGATTCAACGCCGCCGTGGCGTCTGGACGCAACAAACTCCAGCTCGATTTCGAGACAATGCTCGCGGTGGCCAAGGCCATAAGCCGAGGAGCCAAAGGGCCGGTCTTGGTGCTGTGCGGCAAAGTCGGGTACACCCGCATGTACGAGCCGTGGTTCCGAGCCGCCGGCATCGAAGGCGTGCGCATCCTCGAAGAGTCTGCAGGCCAAAGCCGCTACAAAGTGGGGCGGAATATGGAAGTCCACTTCGTCAAAGACGGCGACGCTCTCCACGCACCGGTGGCCATCGCCTCGATGATCGGCAAGTACGTCCGGGAGCTTTCGATGTGGGCGCTGTGCGACGCCTTGGATCCTGGGGGCCAGATGGTCAGCGGTTACCGAAACGGCGTGACCGACTCACTCGTCCAAAGGACGCGCCTGGCCCGGCT
>JAABTR010000082.1 GCA_011389755.1 Deltaproteobacteria bacterium
CCTGGGGGCCAGATGGTCAGCGGTTACCGAAACGGCGTGACCGACTCACTCGTCCAAAGGACGCGCCTGGCCCGGCTCGCCCTAAACTGGCCCGACGCGTGCTTTCTGCGGACCCGCTGACTTATCGCTGACCGCTTTTTTTGCGCCGGCCCCGTGGGCGGGCCGGGAAAAAACCTTTCGCGAAGCACTTGACACCCGCGAAAACATCCGATAAATACGGCCCTCGTCGTTCGGGAATCGTCTAATGGCAGGACGACGGGTTCTGGCCCCGTTAGTCAAGGTTCGAATCCTTGTTCCCGAGCTACTGGCCCCATCGTCTAGCGGTCTAGGACGTCGGCCTCTCACGCCGAAAACAGGGGTTCGATTCCCCTTGGGGTCACCGCAGGGCAAGCCGTCACCCAGGCGCGCTTGCCTTTTTTTCTTGTCTAGACGGCCCCATCGTCTAGCGGTCTAGGACGTCGGCCTCTCACGCCGAAAACAGGGGTTCGATTCCCCTTGGGGTCACCATCGAAATTTATTTTATTTGCTCGGCGGGCTTTTCGCCCCTGTGATGAGTGGCAAGGTGTGCTGCTCGTGGAACGCGACCAGGCGCCTCACCTCATCTTTGAGGGCTTCGCGCTCGGGCCCCGAAGTAAACACCTGCATATCTCGAAGCATGCCGGTGTGCTCGTTGCTGCCCAAGAACACGCCGCCCACGATACCGGCGAACATGTCGGCGGGGTGGCAGTTGGTGAGCGACAAAAGCGACAGCGCCCAACCCCGAGCGGCGTCGTGGGGCGTGTAGCCTCCACCCCCCAGTGCCAGAATCGGCAGACCGAGCTCGCGGATGTCGTCGCACGCCTCGGCCACCGAGTTGTTGGTCATCCTCAGATGCGCGAGGGGATCGCCCTGAAGCACGTCCATCCCGATCTCGAGCACCACGACATCCGGTCGAAAGAGCTCCACCGACGGCATGACGATCTTGCGCATGGTCTCCAAGAACATCCCGTCGTCGCAGCCGGCCGGCAAGGGCACGTTGATGTTGAACCCGCGCCCCGCTCCGACGCCGACGGCCGACTCCTCCCCCCGCCAGGGGTACAGGGTGCGACCCGACTCGTGCACCGATACGGTGAGGACGTCGTCTCTGTCCAGAAAAGCGTCCTCGGTGCCGTTACCGTGGTGGACATCGAGGTCGACACAGGCCACACGCAGTCCCCGCCGGGCGAAATCGAGGCAGGCGAGCACCACGTCGTTGACGTAGCAAAAGCCCTCGGCATGGGAGACACCGGCGTGGTGAAAGCCCCCGAGGGGATTGAAGACCAGGTCCGCCTTTTTAGACGCGATGAGCCCGGCCCCTTCCAGGGACGCCCCGGCCGCGAGCGCGGCCAGCTCGTACATTCCGGGAAAGACAGGGCAGTCGTCCCCACCCATGCCGAAGTGGACGAGCTGCTCGAAAAATTCGCCCCTGCTACCGCGCTCCAGGGCCTCGAGGTAATCCGGCGCGTGGAACATCTCGATATCTCGGCGGCCGGCCGGTCGCGCGTTGCGGACCGACAAAAAGGGCTTGTCGAGCAGCCCCTCTCGCTCCAGGAGATCTCGCAGGAGGTTGGCTCTCTCCGGTCGAAACGGGTGATGCGCCGGGTAACTGAGGTACTCATACCCCTCGAAGAGGAACAAGACGGTGTCGGGATGCTGTTTCAATGCCATCGAGTGTGCCTGCCCGGACAGTTGGAGCTCACCGCTCCATTAACAGCGGCGCCGAGAAAGAAGAAAACACAAAAACGGCGCAAAGACAACGGTCAGTGCGCGCCGCGTTTTTGTCGCGACGTTCTCTCGTGTGGATTTCAAAAACCGCCGCACGTGTTTTGCATGGGGCATCCACCGCACGCGTGACCTTCGGGCCCTTGGGGAACGCCGCGGCGTACTTTGGACAACGTGATGGATGGAGCGACGTGTTTCATCTTCTCGAGGATCGCCGCGGGGGTGACCATCGGGGGCGTAAATTCCACATCGAGTTGCCCGCTCGCGAGCCGGGGAGTCGCCCTGCGTACGCCTTCGAGCGCGGCGATGCCCTTCGCCAAATTCGCCGCCAAGCTTTTGTCCAGGTCCGGCACCACAAATGTCGCCACTTCGACAGCGCCTTCGACCTTTGCCTCGACCTCCTCGCCAAATTTGACCTCGCCTGATCCCTTGGCCAAAGCTTCATCGGAAGGGCCCGAGACAGCGATTTGGGGCACCGGAGATTCCTCTGCGCTCGTGGTCTTTTCACCGCAGGCGAGCCCCGAAATCACCAGCGCCGGCGCCGCCCAAAAAAGCACTCTTTTCATTTTGTCTTTCCTTCCTATCTACGGCCCTTCCAAAGGTCCGCCCACCGCGTCCAAGACGCGAAAAACTCCAAACAAAAAAGCGCCGGTCGCTTCTTCGAAGACGGGCCCCTCGATGGCCTCGCTGATGGCCTGGGGGCTCGTCATCGCGCTGTCGTACGTCACCTCGAGCAGCCTGTCCGCCGCGCGGGCCCTCACAAAAAAGACGCCCTGTAGGCCCTCCAGTTGCGCTGCGGCCTTCTTCGCGGTGTCCACGCAGCGAACCCCGTCGATGGTCATCGCCAACGCACGGGGGCTCGACGGAGCCCCTTCACGAAAGACCCTCTCGTAACTGGGCAGCGTCACAGCGCCCGCCCCGGCGAGCCCGGCAGCCGTCGCCACCCCCAACAAAAGCAAGACGCTCCACCGGGGCACGCGGCGCGGTGCGTGCCCGGTCTCGACTCGCAACGCGCCGCTTGTCCCACAGGCGCTTGTGCATTCCATGCACAAAGTGCACTCCCCCGACGCCACGTGGCGCGTCCGGCTTACCGAGATGGCCTGGGGGCACGCGCGCTCACACCGACCGCAACTCGTGCAAGCCTCTCGCGCTCGCGAGATCCGAAGCAGCCCCACCCGGCTCGCCGGCCACAAGACGCCCCCCAGAGGGCACAGATAACGGCACCAGGCCATCGGGATCACCACCGCAGAGGCCAAGACGCCAAGGAGCAAGGCGTAGCTCCACCACTGCACGTCATGTCCGAAAAAGCTCAGCAACACGTAGTACGGATCGTAGGGTCTAAACTCCAACTCTCTCGTACCGACCGTCGCAAACACGACAAGCGCGAGCACAGCGATACGTCCAAAGCGCAGGATCCTATCCCAGGGCCCCCTCGGCCTGACGAGCCCGAGCGAGGGCGCCTCGTCGCCTCCTTTGTCTTTGCGCAAACGCCCCCCGAGCCTACCCAACCACTCCAGCACCGTCCCGACCGGGCACACCCACGAGCAAAACGACCTTCGAGCGACAAAGGTCAAACCGAGCAGCGCCACAAAAAGGGTCAAGTTGTACGGTCCCGTGGCGCAGATGAATCGCTGATTGGTGATCACAGACCAGAGAGTCTCAACGCCCCCGAAAGGACAAAACCTCTCCACGCCGTAGCGCGACCACCCCATCGCCGCCGACAAACCCGCCTGGACGGCCAGCGCCAACACGATCAGCTGGGTCGAGCGCCTGAGCCACGAAAACGTCATTTTCTCTTTGTCGACCTCATCGTGTCGGTTCCTAAAAAACAGCGCGAACAGCTCGCGAGACTTTTTTAGTTTACCAAAAACCCGCAGACCCAAAAGCCCCTGCCGGGGCGAATTCCACCGCTTCTGTCGGAGCACAACTATCACTGCTTGCGCGACAATCTATCCGCGTTTATCTCACAAGAGGGACCCCCGCGTTTTAAAATATCACTAGGAAAGCGAGCTTCATGCATTTCGAGAGGATCCACATCAAAGCCGCAGGAAATAGATACTGCGCTCTGGTCGCGTCCCCCGCCGCACCGATCGTCCTGGGACGGGCCCGGCTCGACGAGCTGCGAACCACCGGCAGATCCGGCGACATCGACCGCGCCGTCATCAAAGAACTCAGCGCGAGCCCAAACCCTTGCGAGGTTGTGATCTTGCGGGGAAGCAACCTGGCTCGGCAGAGCCTCTGGCAGTTCGACACCGCGCTGAGCCAAGAGCAGCGCACCCAATTGGCGCTCTTGCTCGTCCGGTCACAGCTCGAGACCTACATCTCTTTCGCCGCGATCGGCGTGATAGGTCACTTCATCCTGGGTCTGGGCCGCCGGGAGACCCTGGCCATGCACAAGGCGACGGCGACGATCCTCTCGGAGCTCGAGCAGCACCTCGAAATCCTGCCCCCCGAAGAAGCCATGCGTCATCATCTCCTGTTGCACCGGCACCTGCTTTGCCACTTTTCGTACTTCCTATTCACCGACTACGAAGCCGCGCTACGGGACTTTGTCCCCCGCGCGCTGCCCCTGCTCGAACGCGACAAAGATCTCCTCGGCAAGCTCCTCGAGGCCACATGAATCGCTGTCGGCTCGGGTCATGGCGACGTAGAACCCCATTGGATCTTATCCTCAATATGAGGTAATATGTATTAATATGTTTTCTCGTCGATCCAATGCATTACCCGCGCTGCTCAACTCAGCGGCGTGTTTCGCTGTCTTGACCTTTGTCATCTGTGCAGGAGCCGACCCCAACTTACCTCGCCAAGCCCCCTCGGTCATCGAAGGCGAGCCACCTCGAGAGGACATGGCTGACGATTCGGGGCCCGAACCGGCTCGAGGAGCAGGTGAGACTCCCTCTGAGGAGTCGCCTCCCCCGAGGGTCTGCCTCGATCCGGGGCACCCTTCCGAACCGGGCGACAAGCTCTTTGAGGCCCTCATCAACCGCAAAGTTGCCTTCTACCTCGCCGAGCTGCTCTCGAGCGCCGGCTATGAGACCTTCATAACTGTCGACGATCTCAGCCCCGAGGAGCTCGAAGACATCGACTTCGAGGACGAGGAGCTCCAAAGTCGGCTCGTACCGGTTTGGCTCGAGCAAAGAGCTGCCCTGTGCAACGCGTGGGGAGCCGACATCACGATCTCGATCCACCACAATCACTCCCCAATCGGTTATCTGAACCACACGGCGATCTTTTGGGGTGAGGACGCCGAGGGAACCTTGAGGCACGAGGATGCGCCGAGGTTGGCCCGCATCGCCGAGCACCACCTGGCACGAGCCATGGCGACCCGGGGATCACGCCTGGGCTCAGACCAGGCCTATCTGCGCTTCTCCTTGACGGTCCTCGAACAAAGCGCGTCCACCGCCATCCTGACGGAGGCATCTTTCTACTCGAACCCTGCCGAGCGCAGACGCCTCAAAAGAGATCATTACCTGCGAAAAGAGGCCGAAGCGATCTTCGCCTCCATCGAGGAGTACTTTTCCAAAATCGACGAGGAGGCGGCGGCGCAGTGACGTCGAAGAGGGCACGCGCGCCGTCTCGTCTGCCGGCGCTCATCGGGCTCTCGGTGCTGCTGGGTGCGGGGATGTCGGTCGCCTCGAAGCCC
Source organism: Deltaproteobacteria bacterium (assembly GCA_011389755.1). GTDB lineage: Bacteria > Myxococcota_A > Polyangia > JAAYKL01 > JAAYKL01 > JAABTR01. The sequence goes on from JAABTR010000082.1 coordinate 5,384, forward strand.
CGTGAGCCCGCGCAAATTTCCGGGACAAAGAGGCTGCCCAACGAAGCCGGGAGCATCCCGGTGCTCATGTACCATCGCATCGGCAAACCCGAGGGGACCTGGACCCGCACCCCGAAAAATTTCAGGCGCGACTTAGAGGAGCTTTACAGGCGCGGATATCGACCGATATCCCTGACCGACATGGTCCGTGGGCGTATCGATCTTCCCGCCGGGGTAAGCCCGGTGGTCTTGACCTTCGACGACGGCCACGCCGGCCAGCTTCGTTTCATCGACAACGACGGCCAGACGATCATCGACCCCGATTGCGCCGTGGGGATCCTCCTTGCCTTCCACCAAAAGCATCCCGATTTCCCCATCGAGGCGACGTTCTTTCTAAACGGTCAAAGCCCATTCGGGCAGCCCGAGCACGTCCGCGAGAAGCTCGAGCTCATCGTCTCTCGCGGGATGGACATCGGCAACCACACCACGGTCCACGCCAACCTCACAGACCCTCGCTTCCACGACCCTCAAACCATTCAGAGAGTCATCGGAAAGCAGGCCGCGTACCTCCAGTCCGTCCTCGATCGCATGGGCCCCTATGAGGTGAACACCTACGCCCTGTGCAACGGCCAGAGGCCTCCGGGCAAGGCGCTTCGCGCCCTCCTGCTGCGAGGCTCTTTCAAAGGCCACGAATATAGCAACATCGCGGTCCTCAACGTCGGCGCCGGCCCTGTCGCATCGCCGATCGATAAAGATTTCAGGCCCCACTTCATACCCAGAATCCGCGCGAGCCAAACCCGGGTCGAAGGGCTCGGGATGTACGACTGGCTCGAGCGACTGGACGCGCAGCCCCTCGAGCGCTTCGTCAGCGACGGAGATCCGAGCACCTTCACGGTACCCAAGGCTCTTCGCCATAGGGCGAGCAAAGAAAAACTCCACCCTCGCCACCTGGTCCTGCGCTGATTTGAGACCGCCGGGCCCCTAAGGCCTTTCCCATTTTCGAACGCCCCTTGGCTCACTGCAAAAGTCGAACATACTGATCACAGCAGATTGGAAAATCGATGAAATATTGCGCGTCTTCACCGAGTCAGCGCCCAAAAAATTTCGGTCTCATCGCGCTGGCGCTGGGGTCCAAGGAAGCCACCCTCGTCATCACCCGCCTTCTCAACGGGGTGCGGGAGTCCATCGCAAACGTGGTTCGCAACACCTCCCGGGGGGTCGAACAGACCGAACTGGGCGTCCAGATCATCGACCACACCAAGAGCATCATCGACGCCCTGGCTGACGCGGTCCGCGAGAACTCACAGATGGCCAGCGACATCTCCTCGAACGTCAAACAGCAAACAGACGGTCTGAGTCACATCTTGTCCGCGATTGAGAAAATCGGAGCCACCACGAGGCACAACAAACAGATGTCACAAAAGATGGAGCTCGGAACCGGCGACTTGGACGCCACGGTGGCCGACCTCCTCGAGCTCATCAGCCGATGGGGGAACGCCGAAGATTCGAAATTCGAGGAGGAGGAAAAAACGACTCAGGAGGCGACGCGGGACTCATCGACGATGAGCTTGCCGTCTTGAACGCTCAGCTCCTTGTGGGCGATGGCGTCATCGATGGCGTCTATCAAAGCTTCGTCGACACCCGCTGTGATGCGCTCGTCACGCAGCTCGAGACCGAGCTGCATGACCGCCCAATTTCGGGCTTTTTCAACGGCGTGCTCCCGTGAGGCCGCCTCGGTCTCGAGCGCGCCCAGGATGCACATCCGCCAGTCCTCGGCCTGGTAGTCATCGGCGTCGACGAGCGTGGCCCGCACGAGTCCGACCCGCGGTCTGTCGAAAAAGGTCAACGCGATGCCCTTGTCGATGGCCGCCTCAACCGCCGTCCACAGACCGTCCCCGGGGTGGATCTCTTCGAATCTCACGAGGCCGCCTTCTTTGAGCGCTTCGGCGGCGCAGACAACCGCTTCATCCCACCTCAAGGGCCCATAGCCCAGCAAGAGGGAGTAGACCGTCTCGGCCCGCTGATCCAAACCGTAGCGCAGGAACGGATCGAGCCCTCTGCGGAAACGGCTGACCCCGGTCGGACGAGAGGCGTCCCAGCTCCATCCCGGGAGACGCTCGAGCATCCGGGCCCGAAGCACCGGCAGCTCGCCGTTTTTCCACTTGCTCCTTTGCTCCGCGACCCAATGTCCGAGTCTGAGCCTCTCCACCCGGTAGTTCACCGGGACCCGGCAGTGACCCTCGCGCTCCACGTACCGCAAAAGCTCGGCGAAAGCCCGATTCCATCGGTCCTCCTCGGCGCTCCAGTACCACCCGGGCAGCGCTTCGAGGGCTCGTATCTTCCGCGGCGAGAGCTGCTCTTTTTTGGCTCTCTGCGCCCTGACCCAGGCCGACAGCCCAAAATGGTCCTCGACATGCCCGGAGGGGACCCGCGCGTGCCCTTCGCGCTGAACAAACCCCCGCAGCTTGGAGTACGCTTCATCCCAGAGATCGGAAGCGACGTCCCAACTCCACGAGGGGAGGTTCCCGAGCCTCTCGGCGCGCTCTCTGGATAGATTGGCGCGCCTGGCCCGCTGGGAGCGAACCCAGGCCCCGAGCTTAAAGCGCTCTTCGATATGGCAGGCCGGGACGCGCGCGTGCCCCTCTCGCTCCACGAAGGCCCAGAGGCGATCGAAGCCGCGCTCCCACTTGACCTCTCCCATGTCCCAGACCCATCCGGGGAGACTCTCGAGACGTTTGATATGGTCCTCGCAGAGCCGCTCACGACGGGTGCGCTGGGTTCTGACCCATTGCCCCAACTGAAAGCCGTCCTCGATGTGCGTCGAGGGAACCCGCGCATTCCCTTTCCGCTCGACATATCGCAACAGGTAGGAATAGCTTCGCAACCAATTCGCGGATCTGTTGTCCGTTTTCTTCATGTTTCACTCTCTTGGCTGTCGTGCTGTTTCGGGCCCGTGTCTTTTTTCTTTATGCACTGCATAGCTTAAAGCAAAATCGTGACACGAAGTCAACCGCAGTATTGCATATTTACGATTGAATGGGGCGCTTCCGAAAAGTACCGCTACAAATTACCATTTCCGCTCCCAATCTTCGATATCGCAGCCCAAAAGTCCACACGAAATGTGTCATCTGCGGGAATTTTTTTCTACTACCTTTCTCAAGCTCCCGTTTTGCAGGGCTCTGAGTAATTACTAATTTCAATTTGTGACGCGCCCAAATGACATCCGTTGAACAATTTACCACGCAGCATCTGTGGAATTTTCTCCTGGGCATAAGCGGCCATTGGTCAAAAAAATGGGTGGAACAAATTTATGTTCCCATCAAATTCGAGCCCGAGGAGTCCGCAACCTTGCAAACTCCTCGGGAAAATCATCTCAGGTTGGGTGGGTCGAACGAGGTGGAACAATCAGAAGGGGTAGGCCTCGCGTTCGATGACCAGATCGGCGATCTGCCTTCGCAGCTCCACGGTGTTGATCACCTGGTACCGCGCGAGCTTCTTGATGCCGGCCAGCTGGGTTCGCAGCATGTCGCCCTCTTCCGCATAGGCGACGATCCGCTTGGCTGCGTTTTCGATCCGCGGGACAGCTTCATCCACGAAGACCTTGACCGCAGCGATCTGCGCGGAGGCCTTTTTCTCACCTTGGGTCTCTAGAACTTTTTGCGCGCGCAGCAGCCCGCTCTCCATGGAGAAGATGTCCATGATCATATCGGCGATCTGGCCGAGGACCTCTTGCTCCTTGTCGAGACCCATCTGGAACTTCTGCGCCGCGACGCCCGCGACCATGAGCGCCAGCTTTTTGCTCATCTTGACCATGTGAGCCTGCACGGCGAGCGGCGTGTCGGGCAGCTTGACCGACAGGGGCGAATAGGTCATCAGCTCCTTCGGGATGGCCTGGGCCGCCTCCATCAGCTTCAAACGCCCTTGCATGGCCCGCTTGATCAAAGTCCCTGGAATCAGGATCCGGTTGATCTCATTGGTCCCTTCCCAGATGCGATTGATCCGGGAGTCGCGGTAGTGCCGCTCGGCCGGGTACTCGGAGATGTAGCCGTAACCGCCGTGGATCTGCACCGCCTCATCGACCACCCTGTCGAGCATCTCAGAGCCGTAGACCTTGGCGATGGAGCACTCGATGGCGTACTCCTCGATGGCCTTTGCGTTCTGCTCTCCGTCCTTCTTGGCGGCATCATCCAGGGTCGCCAGCTTGTCATCGAACATGCCTGCCAGCCGGTAAACCAGCGACTCGGCGATGTAGGTCTCCACCGTCATGTTCGCGATCTTCTCTTTGATCATGCCGAACTGGGCGATGGGCTGCCCGAATTGCGAGCGCTGATTGGCGTACTCGACGGTCTCGGCCACGCACCCCTTGGCACCGCCCACGGCGCCGGCCCCGAGCTTCCAGCGCCCGAAATTAAGCGCGTTAAAGGCGATCTTGTGGCCTTTGCCGACCTCGAAGAGCACGTTCTCCACCGGCACCTTGGCGTCCTCCAGGATGACCGGACAGGTGGAGGTTCCGGTCATGCCGAGCTTGTGCTCCTCCTTGCCCACGCTCAATCCGGGCGTGTCTCTTTCCAAGATGAAACCGGTAAACTTGTCGCCGTCGACCTTGGCGTAGACGATGAATGAGTTGGCGTGGGCCGCGTTGGTGATAAACACCTTCTCCCCGTTGAGGATGTAGTGTTTTTTGTCATCGCTCAGGACCGCCTTGCACTTGGCCGCCAAGGCGTCCGAGCCCGAGCCGGCCTCGGTCAAGCAATAGGCCGCGCACCACTCCCCGGAGGCGAGCTTGGGCAGGTACTTCTTCTTTTGCTCCTCGTTGCCGAAATAGACGATCGGCAGCGTCCCGATCCCCGTGTGGGCACCGTGGATTCCGCTCCAAGAGCCGCCGGTGCCCATGTACTCGGTCACGATGGTGGTGCTCACCTTGTCGAGCTCCAGCCCGCCGTACGCCTCGGGCACGTCGGTGCCCAAGAGCCCGAGCTCACCGGCTTGCGCCAAGAGCTCGCGGTTGAGATCGTAGTTCTTCTGGTCGATCTCCTCGATGCGCGGCTCCACATCGTTTTTGGTGAAGTCTCGGGACGTGTCCCGAATCATCCGGTGCTCCTCGGTAAAGTCCTCGGGTGTAAAAACATCCTTGGGCTCCACCTCGGTCAGCAGAAACTCACCCCCGGAAAAGATCTTTCTATCCGTCATGGTATTTTTCCTTGTTCCCTTTTTACCTCTAGTAGTCCTCGACCTCGAAGATCCCGGCGGCGCCCATACCAAAGCCAATACACATCGTCACCATGCCGAAGCGCGCCTTGCGCTCGTGCATTTCGTAGATGAGCTGTGTGGCCAACTTCGACCCGGTGCAACCCAGGGGGTGTCCCAACGCGATTGCGCCGCCGTTGGGGTTGACGACCTCGGGGTTCAGCTTGAGCGTGTCCAGAACATAGAGCGACTGGGCGGCAAACGCCTCGTTCAGCTCAAAAACCTCGATCTGTTTTTGCTCCATCCCAGCCTGCTTGAGCACCTTGGGAATGGCGACCGCCGGGCCTACGCCCATGTACTCGGGCTCGCAGCCCTCGGCGGCGTAGTTTCGGAAGGTGGCCATCGGCTTGAGCCCCAGCTCTTTGGCCTTTTCTTTTGACATGATGACCACACCGGCCGCCCCGTCGGAGGTTTGGGACGAGTTGCCCGCTGTCACGGAGCCCTTGGGATCGAAGGCGGGTTTGAGCTTGGACAGCGCCTGGGCCGTGGTGCCCGGCCGCATGCCTTCGTCGGTGTCGAAGATAAACTGCTCGAAACCGAATTTTCCGTCGGCCCCTTGGACCTGGCGCTCGACCGTCAAAGGCACGATCTGGCTCTTAAACTTTCCGGCCTTGATGGCGGCTTCGGCCTTTTGTTGGCTCTTCGCCCCAAACTCGTCTTGTCTCTCTCTGTTGATGTTCCACTTTTGAGCCACCTTCTCGGCGGTGAGCCCCATCGCGGCGTAGCTCCCCGGGCGCCGATCCACGAGGGCCGGGTTCGGATACATCATGTTCCCGCCCAAGGGGATCTGGCTCATGGACTCCACGCCGCCGGCGATGATGATATCCGCTTGGTCGGTCATCACGCGCTGGCAGGCCATGGCGATGCTCTCGAGCCCCGAGGCGCAAAATCGGTTGACTGTCACGCCCGGAACCCTATCGGGCAGGCCCGCGGACATGGAGAGCACGCGCCCCAGATTTCCACCCTGCTCGGCCTCGGGAAAAGAGCAACCGACGATGATGTCGTCGACGAGGCTCGGATCCAGATCACCAGCTCTTTTGAGCAGCTCTTTGATCACCGTGACCCCCATGTGCTCGGGGCGGGTGTCTTTCAGTATTCCCTTAGGAGCCTTGCCGACCGCTGTTCTGCAGGCGGCTACGATAACGGCTTCTTTCATTTTTCGTTCCTCCCTAATTTCTCACCTTGAAATAACGCCAGGTTCGTCTTCGAACCGCCTCTTAGTTTCGCAGCGGCTTGCCCGTGCTCAGCATGTGCGCGATCCGCTCTTGCGTCTTGGGCTGACCGCACAGGCTCAAAAAAGCCTCCCGCTCGAGATCGAGCAGGTGCTGCTCGGTCACGAGTGTTCCGTCGTAGACATCTCCACCGCACAGGACATGAGCGACTCTCTGGGAGACGGTGACGTCGTGCTCGGTGACGAAGTGGGACTCCTTCATCGTCCACAAGACCACATCGAACACCGCCTTGAGCCGGCGGCCTCCCACTCGGATTCCGGTTTTGGGACGCGGAACGACGTAGCCCTCCTTGTTCATCCCCAGCACCATGTTCTTGGCGTCGTCGATGAGGTAGTCCCGGTTCACGGTCATCTTGTCGGTGCTCCGCAAGAAGCCCATCTTGACCGCTTCAGGGCCGCTCGTGGCGACCTTGGCCATGGCGATGTTCTCGAACGCCCGGGCCACGTAGGGTTTCAGCTCAATCTGAGCGGGGTAGACGCCGCCTTTGGCAACCTCGAACAGGTTCTCGGTGTTGCGGATGAGCAGCTCCTTGGTGCCGCCCCCGGCGGGGAGGAGCCCCACACCGACCTCGACGAGCCCCATGTAGGTCTCGCCGGCGAAACGGACTCGGTCCGCGGCCAGACAGATCTCACAGCCGCCGCCCAGGGCCATTCCCGCAGGAGCCGCCACCACCGGCTTGTCCATGTACTTGAGCCGCATGAAAGAGTCCTGGAAGGCCTTGACCATGAAGTCGAGGTCGTCCCACTCCTCTTCCTGAGCCGCGAACAGGATCACCGGCAGGTTGGCCCCGACCGAAAAGTTTTCGGCGTGGTTGGCGATGACCAGCCCTTCGAAGCTCCTCGAAACGATATCCACCGACTCGTTGACCATACTGATGATCTCGTCGCCGATGGCGTTCATCTTGCTGTGGAATTCGAGACAGGCCACCCCATCGCCCAGGTCGATGAGAGACGCCCCGGCGTTACTGGCGACAACCTTTTTCTGGTCCTTGAGAGACGGCAAGGAGATGATCCCCTTGGGCAGGGGCACCGGCTTGTAGGCCTTGGACGCCGGGTCGTAGTACTTCTGGACGCCGTTTTCGAGGCGGTAGAAGGCATCGCCCTTTTGGAGCATCTCTTCGACCCATGCCGGAACCGACATCCCGGCGGCTTTCATCTTCTCGACCGACTTGGCGACGCCCAGAGCATCCCAGGTCTCGAACGGACCGAGCTTCCAAGCGAAGCCCCACTTCATGGCGTTGTCGATGTTTACGATGTCGTCGGCGATCTCGGGGATCCGATTCGCCGAGTAGATCATCATCTCGGACAGGTGTTTGAAGGTGAACTCGCCGCCTTTGTCTTTGAAATAATAAAGGGTCCGGACCTGACCTTCGAGGGTCTCTTGCTGCTTGGCCGCCTCGAAAGACGC
>JAABTR010000083.1 GCA_011389755.1 Deltaproteobacteria bacterium
CCTTTGTCTTTGAAATAATAAAGGGTCCGGACCTGACCTTCGAGGGTCTCTTGCTGCTTGGCCGCCTCGAAAGACGCCAGCTTCACCTTTTCTTGGGGGGTGTACTCCATCTTTTTGTAGTCGATGGAGTGGATGACCTTCTTGCCGCGCTCATCGCGCTCGTCCGTCTTCTTGAAGAACCCATGTCCGGTCTTGTCGCCGAGCCAGCCCTTGTCGATGAGCTGCTGCATGAAGCTCGGGAGCCGGAACATGTCCCGCTGCTCGTCTTCCGGGGCACCGTCGTAGACGTTGCTCGCCACGTGGCCCAGGGTGTCGAGCCCGACGAGATCGGCGGTCCTGAACGACGCGCTCTTCGGGTGGCCGATGATCGGCCCGGTCAGCTTGTCCACCGCCTCGACGCTCAGGTTCATCTCCTCCATGGCCCGCATGACGTACAGCAGACCGTAGGCGCCGACGCGGTTGGCCACGAAGTTGGGGGTGTCTTTGGCGTAAACAATGCCCTTGCCGACGATCCTGTTGCAGGTCTGGCCGAGCAGCTCCACCACCTCGGGCAAGGTCTCGGGCCCGGGGATGATCTCGAGGAGCTTCAGGTAGCGCGGCGGATTAAAAAAGTGCGTGATGGCGAAGTGCTTGCGAAAACCGTCGCTGCGGCCCTCGCACATCGCCTCTGCGGAAATCCCCGAGGTGTTCGAGGTGATGATAGTCCCTGGCTTGAGCACCTTCTCGAGCTTGTCGAAAACCTTCTGCTTGATGTCCAGCCGCTCGACGACAACCTCGATGATCCAGTCTGCATCGGCAAGATTGTTCAGATCGTCTTCCAGGTTTCCGATCGAAATGAGCCCTGCGTTTTCGGGCACGTAAAACGCGGCCGGTCTGGCCTTGAGCGCTTTGTCGAGCCCGATTTTGGCGAGCTTGTTTCGAAAGGCGGGGCTCTTCTCGTCGAGGCCCCTCTTCTTGTCTTCGTCGGTGAATTTCGGGGGCACGATGTCCACCAGCAACGTCTCGATGCCCACATTTGCCAGGTGCGCGGCAATGGTGGAGCCCATCACCCCCGCACCGATCACACCGGCCTTCTTGATTTTTTTCATAAAACGACCCCTTTGATATCGCTCACTTCCTACACCATTCATCGACGCGGCGGGTTGACCGTCGCGTCGATTCAACTCGACACGGCACGGCTAGCCCTGCCCGGGTGTGGACCCCGAATGGGCTCAGCCGTCACCTAACGTCCTTCACTTTGGCAAAAAACCGCGACCACCATAATACGAAAAAAGCTCAGTTGCAAAACCGATAACGCACCCCAATTCTCCTGAACCCAAAAAAAACACCATCTGGTTACTTAACAAACCAAAGGGGGTGCAAAAAAATTTGCGCACCAAACTCATTCGTTCCTTGATTTCAACAGCCGAAGGAGTAGTTTCACAGGCGAATCGAAGCGGTGAAAAGGAGCACTGCTTCGAAGCCCCTTAGCGATTCAGGCCGTGGACTTTTTCGATCCACCCAGTAAGGAACGATGGACGGCATGTTAGAAAACGGATTTATTCTCATGGGTGCGGGAATGGGAGCGGTTGCGCTCTTTTTGACGGCGCTGGTCCTGGTCATGATCGGGACGAGCGCAGTCGTGCAGCGCCTCGAAACGCCCCGATCTTCCAGAAAAGACGCGAAACCTGCCGGGACCCCGGCGACGGCGAAGGCCGCCAAGGCCGAGCCCGGCGGCTGAGGTTCTTCTTAGAAGATTTTTTTTGGCAGATGCGTCCTTGCCCCCATCCGCGGGCAAGGACGTGGTTTGGCAGGGGCTTTTTCGCCAAAGACCCCGCGCCTTTGATCAAGGAGCTGAGGTAAAGTGGGCACATCCAACCTGTTGAGTCGCCGCGTGACCAAGACGTGGTGGATTTCGTTCATCTGCATTATCGTACTAGGAATCATTTCGAGCGCAGCTTTGGGGGCTCGGGACGCCGGAGATTCGCCAAAAGAGCCTTCGGCCGTCGTCTCATCCGGCGGCGCCGAACCCGCGGCCGCCATCGACTCCCCCGCGGTGAAGCTCTTCCGAAAAACCGGCTTGTACAACTTCGCACGCGGTATCAGCGAGCTCTTCGGGGCCCGCGAAGACGCCGGCGAGCCCCAGTCCCAAGGGCTCCTTCCCGAAGGCCTCGGCCAGATCATCATGATTTTAGTGGGGCTGCTCCTCATCTACCTGGCCATCGTCAAGCAGTTTGAACCGTTGCTCCTTTTGCCCATCGGCTTCGGTGGGATCCTCGCCAACGTCCCCGTGGCCGACATCGCCGGGCCGGAGGGCTTTTTGGGCATCATCTACCACATGGGGGTGAGCAACGGCCTGTTCCCGCTTCTCATCTTCATGGGGGTCGGAGCCCTGACAGACTTCGGTCCTCTTTTGGCCAACCCGAAGACGGCCCTGCTCGGCGGCGCGGCTCAATTCGGCATCTTCTTCACCCTCATCGGGGCGCTTTTATTGAGCGACCTCACAGGCGGTCTCATCAGCTTCGACCTGCGCGACGCGGCCGCCATCGGCATTATCGGCGGCGCCGACGGCCCCACGGCCATCTTCGTCGCCCGCTGGTTGGCGCCCGATCTCCTCGGCGCCATCGCGGTGGCGGCCTATTCATACATGGCCCTGGTGCCCATCATCCAGCCTCCCATCATGCGCCTTTTGACCACCGAGGCCGAGCGCAAGATAAAGATGAAGCAGATGCGCAAGGTGAGTAAAAAGGAGAAGATCCTCTTCCCCCTGGTGGTGCTGCTCCTCTGCGTCCTCCTCCTGCCCGACGCCACGCCCCTCATCGGCGCTCTCATGTTCGGGAACCTGGCCAAGGAGTCAGGGGTGGTCGAGCGCCTGAGCAAGACGATTCAAAACGAGCTCATCAACGTGGTCACCATTTTATTGGGTCTCGCCGTGGGTTCCAAGCTCCAGGCCGCGCAGTTTCTGAGCGCCGAGACCCTCGGCATCCTCGTGCTGGGCGCCATCGCGTTTAGCGTGGGGACCGCCTCTGGCCTCCTGCTGGCCAAGCTCATGAACGCCGTGTCCAAGACGCCCATCAACCCCCTCATCGGGGCCGCCGGCGTCTCCGCCGTGCCCATGGCCGCGCGGGTGGTCAACAAGGTCGGCCTCGAGAACAACCCCCAAAACTTCCTCTTGATGCACGCCATGGGCCCCAACGTGGCCGGCGTCATCGGCTCAGCCGTCGCCGCGGGCGTGCTCCTCGCCCTGGTGGGCTGACCTTTTTCGCGCCCCCGCCGGGATCTCCAGGAAAACTTACCGAGAGAAAAACTCGATCTGCGCACCGCTGGCGCTGCGAAATTGTCCTTTAAAAACCCGGCGCACCGTGGACGCTTTTGAACAGGATGCGTATATAAAGCAACTCGAACATCTAGAGATAAACATCGGCGGCCCGAAGAAACCGGGCAAAAACTGCGAGGTAGGACATGTGTGGAATCGTCTGCTATGTGGGCCCAAAACAGTGCTCGACGCTGATCTTCGAAGCTCTGCAAAAGCTCGAATATCGAGGTTACGACTCGGCGGGCATCGCGGTGACAGACGGTCAGCGCATCGACGTGGCCCGGGCCGAGGGCAAGCTCGCCAATCTGTGGCACGCCATGGAAGATCACCCGCTGCGGGGCACCGTGGGGATCGGACACACCCGCTGGGCCACCCACGGTAAGCCCTCGGAGACCAACGCCCACCCTCACCTCGTCGACGGAGTCGCCGTGGTACACAACGGCATCCTCGAGAACCACCTGGAGCTGCGCGGGGAGCTCTCAAAAGCCGGCGCGCGTTTCTCCTCGGAGACCGACACCGAGATCCTCGCGCACCTCATCAGCCGAGCCCTACCCCAGTCGAAATCGCTGCTCGAGGCGGTGCGCAGATCGCTCCAGCGGGTGCGCGGCTCCTACGCCGTGGCGGTGATGTCCACAGGAGATCCCGAGCGCATCATCGTGGCGAAGAACGCCTCGCCCCTGGTCCTTGGCCTGGGCGAAGGCGAGATGTTCGCCGCTTCGGATATTCCCGCGCTCTTGCCGCACACCCGCAAGGTGGTCTTCCTCGAAGAGCAGGAGATCGCCGAGATGACGACCGAGGCCATCCATATCCAGAGTCTCGCCGGCGAGCCGATCATCAGAGAGCCCCGGATCATCTCCTGGAGCCCGGTCCAGGCGGAGAAGGAAGGCTACAAGCACTTCATGCTCAAGGAGATCCACCAACAGCCCCGGGTGGTGGAAGACACTCTGTCCGGGCGCATCTCCGTGGAAAACGGAGACGTGGCCGCCGAGCTCATCGGCCTCGGCGAGACCGCCGCCCGGCGCATCCGGCGGGTGGTGCTCGTGGCGTGCGGGACCTCCTACCACGCATCCCTCGTGGGCAAGTACTGGATTGAAAGCCTCGCCAAGGTGCCCGCCGAGGTGGAGGTCGCGAGCGAATACCGCGCGCGAGGGCCCCTCGTGGATCCCAACGACCTGGTCATCGGCGTCTCCCAGTCCGGGGAGACCATCGACACCTTGGAGGCCATCAAGGTGGCCAAGAGAGGCGCCGCCCAGGTGCTGGCCATCGCCAACGTGCTCGACTCGGCCATCCCCCGGACCTGCGAGGGCGCTCTGTACACCCACGCCGGGCCGGAGATCGGGGTCGCGTCCACCAAGTGCTTCACCGCCCAGCTGACCGCCTTGCTCATGCTCGCCGTCTACCTGGGGCGGCGGCGCGACACCTTGAGCGCCGATCGCGCGCGGACCATCTTGTCCGGGCTCATCGAAATCCCGGCTCTCATGCGCAAGACCCTGGAGCTCGAGCCACAGCTGGCCGAGATCGCGCGCAAGTACGCCACGGCCAGGGACTTTCTGTTTTTGGGCCGCAACCTCTCGTACCCCATCGCGCTTGAAGGGGCCCTCAAGCTCAAAGAGATCTCCTACATCCACGCCGAGGGCTACCCCGCCGGGGAGATGAAGCACGGCCCCATCGCCCTCATCGACGAGAATCTCCCGGTGGTGGTGGTGATGCCACGCGACGATTCCTACGATCGGATCATCGGCAACGTCGAAGAGGTTCGGGCCCGGGGCGGAAAGGTCATCGCCCTGGCTACGGCCGGTTCCACCGAGCTTGCCGACATGGACGTGGAGATGTTCGAGCTGCCCAAATGCCTCACGGAGCTCAGCCCCCTTCTGAGCGTGGTCCCGCTGCAGCTTCTGGCCTACCACGTCGCCGACTTCAAGGGCACCGACGTCGACCAGCCCCGCAACCTGGCCAAAACCGTCACCGTGGAATAATCCTTAAAAGTTAAAGGGACAGGACCTCGAGGTAGCCCATCGGATTTCGCTCGCGGTCATACGCGAAGTGGCTGACGCGGACGGCGCCTTGTCCGTCCACGAGCGCGCGGATGTAAAAGCCGTACCCCCCAGGCCCCGCGGCGAGCTCCTCCCGGCTCCAGGCGCCATCGCCGGTAAGCCAGGTGTGCAAGAGGTCAGCGGTGGTCTGGTCCTGGTAGAAGATGTGGGGCACATCGTCCTTGAACACCAAGGCCGCATCCGCACCGACCCGGTGCTGACCGTCATCCCGGGCGCCGTCATCCACGACCCGCCGCTCCTCGATACCGCCCCCGACGATGCGCCCCAGGATCAGGCGGCCGCCGCCCAAATCCTGGTAAGCCACGTGAACCCTCCCCTCTTCGTCTTTTGCAAGGCTTGGAAACCCTCCGACATCCCCCACCGAGTCCAGGGTCGACACCTTCCACTGTCCGTCCCGAAATGTCGCGAGCCGCAGATCGCCGGGCAGCGTGGC
>JAABTR010000490.1 GCA_011389755.1 Deltaproteobacteria bacterium
GCGGCGGCGGCAGTGACGAGTGGCTTGGGAGTCCCCCTCGCGCGCGCCGACGAAAAAGAAGAGGTCGCCGCAACCGCCGGTGAAAAAAAACCGCTGTGGCTTCCACCTGTCTCCGGCCCCGGCGAGATCGTCAAGGTGCACAAACCGGGGATGAAGGTCGGACACTTCCCCGATCCCCAGGCGGCGCGGCAGATGGTGGACAAGGCGGTCATGAAGCTTTCAGGGGAGACCGATCCCGGCCGCGCGTGGCTCAAGTTCGTCTCCCCCACCGACCGCGTGGGCATCAAGGTCAACTGCCTGGGCACGCGCATGGTCTCCACCATGAGGGAGATGACCTTCGCCGTGGCCGACGCCATTCGAGACGCCGGCGTGCCCGACGCCAACATCGTCGTCATCGACATGTTCGCGAGCAACATGATGGGCGGGCGCTACGACCAGCAACCCAACCCAGCGAAGATGCGCGTCCTCGCCCACCGAACAGACGGCAAGTACCAGCGCTCGTGGCTCAGCGCCGGCCCCGCCAGGGCGAGATTCGCCGATATCTTCTTGTGGACCACCGCCATCATCAACATGCCGCCCATCAAGGACCACGATCTGGCGGGTGTGACCTGCTGCATGAAGAACATGACCTTCGGCACCGTGGAAAAACCCCACCTCAACCACGACGGCATCAACGAGAAAATAGCGCATCTTTGGGCGACCGAGGAGATCCGATCTCGGATGCGGCTCAACCTCATCGACGGCACGTCGATCCTCTACGATGGAGGCCCCAAGTACAACCGAGCCGCCCTCGTCCCCCACGAATGCGTCTACGCAACGACCGACCCGGTCGCCATGGACAGCCTCGCCAACGAGCTCATCGCCGCTCTTCGAAAAAAAAACGGCCTCAGGACCCTCGGACAGGTGGGACGGCCCCCGCAGTTCTTGGAGCTCGCCGAGCAGATGGGACTCGGGATCGCCGATCGGAAAAAACACCGCGTGCGCAGCGTGGAGCTCGCGCCCCTCGAGACAAAAACCGAGGGCAAAAAACAAAGCTGACCACCAAGCCTCTCGGGCTGGATGTCAGCGCCGCCCATCGCACCGACTGCGCTTTCGCCTGCGGAAGACGAGATAGTGGGCGGCGATGCCCAGAGCGTCGCGCACCATGGCGTAGGCGTCCTTTCTCTCCCGGCGATACTCCACCGTGTAGGTCTTCTCCCTGCCGCCGGCCTTGCGGGCGATGGCCCAGTCGTCCACGGGGTGAACCTTGAGATCGGTGTACTCGGGATGCTGCTTCACGAGCAGCTCGAAAACTTCGCCGATGTGCGGGATGTTCAGCTCGTCCTCGGACAGGTCCCGGTGATTGATGCCGCAGGTGGCATCTCGCCGGCCGTTCGCCATGGCGAAGGTCCACGAATAGTCGTCGAAGATCATGAATCCGTCCTTTTTGAGCAGCTTGTCCGCCAAAAAAAAGGCGCACCCGTCGATGGTCCATTGCTTGGGGCCGTCGATGATGCACAGGTCGTATGCGGGCTCACAGACATCCCCCACTGTACGCCTGGCGATCTCGTCGTGTAGAAACCACGTATACCCCGTCTTCATCCGGTGGATGTCCACATAACGCGACAGTCCGGTTTTTCCGAGCTGCTCCTCCGGCGAGGGATCGAAACTCTTGCCGAGGAGATCGACCGCGGTGATCTTGCCGCCGCCTATCTCCTCGAGGGCCGCGGCCATGTAACACGTCGCGGTGCCGTGGGCGATGCCCAACTCCAAGATATTCGTCAGTCTCTCCCGCACGATGAGATCGTACAGATAGCGGGCATTGGATACTCCAATAAAAGGCACACCCAAAAGCTGGTCTCTTATCTCTTCAAATCTCATGACAAAACCTCTTTCTTTGCAAATCGTCGTCGCCTATCCACGTCAGAGCCGATGTCTGCACCGGGCTTCTGGCAAAGGCCGTGCCATCGCGGGCGCACGCGGCCAACCAGAGTCGCCCCCAAACCCACCCTTGTGCGTTTACAAAAGAAAAACCAGGCGATCGGATTCAGCAAAATACGCGGATCTGTGCAGCTGATGGAGGGCCCACGCTGCGACCTGTGTTGCAAAAAAGAAACACCTATGGTCGATCAAAAACGCGTGTGTGGCAAAGTAAACTCGCCCTTTTGTCATCTGTATTTGCCAAACGAATGATCGTCTTGGACCGGTCGCCTTTTCATCGCACCTTGAGTGACCCGTCGTCGTGTCTGACGACCTTGAACTGTATCGGCTCATACTACTCGCGCGACGGTTTTTTGTCACTTTTTTCTAAAGCCAACAGGAATCGATACAAGGAGCGCTTTGAACTTCTACAGATCCCGAACGCAGCGGTAGTTCTTCTTCGATGACATTTCCACTACGGCCATGATGTGACCACTGCTGTAATTGACAGTGTAGCGCCCCGCAGGCATGCCCGTTTTCGTCGTGGTCCAGTTGGAGTCGCACGGGCCAGTCAACTCGCTGACGCGGTAACATTCTCCGGCTTCTACGTCTCTCGTGCAGTGTCTTCCAGGAAGTGATCTTGCGTGATGGCGTTACAGCCAGCGCATGTATTCGAGTGCTTCGGATTCGCGATCTCACGCCACAAGCCTGAAAGCCGATCCATTCGAACCCGAAAGTGGCGTCGACTCGATTCCTTCCATGGAACCGAGAAGCCTGGCTACAAGTGACAGTGGCTTCATCGAGCGACCTGTTGTCCTGGGGCGAGACGTTGTTCGTCTCGACGAAGACGGAACATGGGCCACGCTCATCAAGGGCAATGAAAAAACATCTTTCAACTCAGCACATAACATCCGAATCTCCCTCGACGTCCTCGCGGTCGGCGATAGCGGCAGAATTGTGCATTACTCTCCCGACGGAATTGAGCATATCGAAACGAACACGACAGCGAATTTTGTGGCTGGCTGGGCGCAACGCCACCGCTGGAACGTCTCTGAACCCTACATCCAACTCTATGCGATCTCCGCCCGCGGCACGATCTACGCCTCCGACTCCCAAGGAAACCATTATTTATGTCCAGCCCAAATCGAAAATCCTGTCGCGATACTAGACCCAGGCATGGGTTCTGAAATTGAGGCGATAACAGCGAACGGAAGTCGTTTCGTTGTTTACCATAAAAAAGGAAGTCTCTTGCAATGCCCGCACCAGGGTTTGGACGGAGAAATCATCGGCGCAAAGAATCTGTACTGCGGAATTTTCACGAACCTTTTCGCCTGGAATGAAAAGGAAATTTTCGCAAACAAGGAAGCCTCTTGCGCTGTGGATTGACCGCTCGAGTTAGACCGTGGCCGAGATCTACGGCCTTAAGCTCCGCGCCCCATGCGCGAGCGACGCGGGACAAAAGCTCCCGTGGGTCGTCGCTCGCCCTTTCGGCTTCGACCTCGGACCAAATTTGCTCAGCATCGGACGGGTCCAGAGGCTCCCAGCCGCTTCCGAACGGCTCATCCTCGCTGCCTCCACCCAGCGCAAAGACCCGCCGCGCCCCGAACGCCCCGGGCCACTCTGCGTCGGCGTCGCGGATCAACAGATCGGTGCGGTCCGCTCGGGTCAATCCGCCGCGAAAAGCCGCCCACTTGGCGTCGGCTTCAGCGTCGAACCGCCGCTTTGTCGGCCGCCTTTGCTCCCACGTGAAGTAGGACATGAAGCCTCCCTCGGCGAAGCAGTTGAAAAGATCAATGACTGGGTCTCGGCAATTGACGACGCCTCAGCTGAAGGTTGAACCGAACGAAACGCGCAGACACGGTTTCCCATCGGCAACGGCTGGGGCTTGGTCCGCTTTGCTGCAAAAAGCAGAGGAACTCGGGGAATTAGAAACTTCTTTGAGAAAACCAGCATCGAAGCTTAAATATCTCGGAAACTGCGGCACTGCTTGTGCAGTTTTGTGGACCAAGAACGAGGAAAAAAAATGAAGACGAACGCCCTGATCCTTATTTTCTGTCTTATCTGCGCTGGCTGCAGCGACACCCCGGAGACCTGCGAGTTGACAAGCGCGGGAGCAAACACCAGCGACACAAGCCACACCAGCGACACAAGCCACACCAGCGACACTCGCGGCACCAGCGATACAAGAGACACCGGTCCCTCCGCGGATACCCAGAACACAAGCGCGGATGATTCCGCGGATCCCCAAACAGACGACACCGCAAAAGCTGCGGATACGATCACGGCTCAGACCGACACACAGACGGACACCGGGGACACGGGGGTGGAGCTTTGCCCGTGGGAGTGCCTGCCCAAAAGTGGTGCGCAGACCTGTTCGGTGCTCGGTGACCACTGGGTACGAAACTGGAACTACGAGTGCGAGGAGAAAACCGACGCTTGTTGCCAGGGGATTGGAGCCCCGGGCGGTCTGGGCGAAGCGTGCCAGGATCAACCGGCTTTTTACTGCCAAAAAGCCTGCGCGAAGAACTTCGTCGAAAATAAGGACTACTACTGCGATGACGCGAGCAAGGTCTGTTGCGAAGACCCAGCCGGCCCCGTCCCTGGTTGCATCAACGCGGGAGGCTCATGTGTTTCGGAGCTGCTGCCCTGCCCGGCAGGCACGAGCAAGAGAGACCTCAACTGCATCTTCGGTTTCAAGTGCTGCCTTCCACCTGTTTGTCCCTGGGAATGCAAGCCGGACGTGGGCGCGACGAGCTGCACGGCAAAGACGGTGAATCCGGACTTCGTGCGCAACTACAACCGCTCCTGCGAAGGCGTCGATGAAGTCTGCTGTCAACCGCTGGACGGCTCGGGTGGTTTGGATGAGCTCTGCGCAGGCGACGTAAGGCTCGCCTGTCGCGACACATGCGAAGGCATTGAGCAGAAATCCACCGACCTCTACTGCAAAAAGGCGAACCAGCAGTGCTGTGAGGATCCGCGTCCCATGTGCCTCGATATCGCAGGAGCGTGTAATCTCTCCTTGGTAGGCTGCCAAGACGGCTTTGAAAAGAACGATCGTGGCGTCTGCGCAGACGATCAGAGGATCTGCTGCACAAAGGCCGGCCCCTGGAATAGCTGCGCCAACAAAGGCGGCATCTGCGTCGAGATCGGCCAGAGCTGCCCCCTGACCCCGATTCCGACGCTCCCCGATTTTACCGAATTCTGCGGTCTGGACGTGGAATACTGCTGCATGCCTGTGATCTAAACCGCGCTTGGATGCAGGGCTAGTCTGTCAGATGACGACTATGGTGTCACAGCCCCAAACGGCCTGAATCGAGTCGACTTTTTGACTCTTGACGTCGGAGCAGGCTGAACCGCAGAACTGAACGGCGGCATGGGCGTCGTCGAGCCAGCGCCATCCGCGAGTCGTCGCGCAGTCTTTTGAACCGATATTGGGGATGGGCTCTTCATCGAAGAGGATGTTGACCTTGTTCGGATCGGCAGCGTCGTCTGGATCTTTAAGTTTCCAGGTGCAGCTTATGAGCGAGCCGGCCACCATATCGAAAGACTCTTCGAGCTTGGTTCCATCTTCTGCGGGGATGTAGGAGGTAAACGCTGTGCCACCGTTTTGTGCGATGGCGTCGAGCTTGAGCCCATCAACACCTCCACCGAAACCGATGACAAAAGTACGAACCCCTGCCTCGTCCAGAAGCGCCTTTGAGAGCTCTGCGAGCTGCTCGGAAGACGTCCACGTGTCCCTGTCGTCGCATTCATCTTGAGTTGCGCAGTTGCAGTCCAAACCGCAGTTATCCGATCCATCAGAGACAACGAGCAGGTACTGTTCTAGGCCTTCTTGTGCGCAACCGGGGGCGTAGGTTTTATTGGAGAAGTTGTTCATGGCGCAGTACATGGGCGTCATGTTTCCAAATTTTTCGGGAGAATCTTGCTTGATGCGCTCGAGAATCCTGCCGGCGTTGTTGTCGGCGCAGTCCCTTTGCACGGGGTTGTCGGCGCCACAATCTGCGATGAACCCTGTCTTGGCCCTGCCGGATCCATCTGGAAAATAGTCGAGACCGAGCTTTATGTTGCCGCGGTCCCAATCGCTCAAGAGACCATCAAAAGCATCAACCGCTGCTTGCCACCGGGTCTTGCCTTCGGCGGTGTTGTTGTTCACCATCGAGCTCGACCGGTCCACTAGGATCATCAAGGAGACCGGATCTGCCACAATGGGGAGCTCATCATAGTCGCATTCTGTGGAGATGTCGTAGATTCCCGTGTCTTCGCCCGTAAAGTCAGTGCCCGCGCCTTTGTCATCATCAGTATTGGTGCCCGTGTCTTCATCGCTGCCGTTGATGTTCGTGGTTCCATCAGCGTCAATGGTTGTGGCTTTGCTGCAGCTGATGGTCAGACCAAGTGCCCCGATTAGTGCCGGCAGGTAAAATGATTCAATAACTTTTTTCACGGGCTCCTCCTTGGTTTTTCAATCCGGTGGACGCGAGCACTAAACAAATAGGGAGATAAGCAGGGTCAAAAAAGCGCCGATACGACTTGATTTTGTAGCGATAGTGGTGCAACCGCAACTTCCACTGCTTGAATCTTCTCCATCAACATTCTCGCCAGATGCATCGTCTGATATCGATATGTCCTCGCTGATGTTGTCGTAATCGCCGCTCGTTTCTGAGGCGTCTACTCCGTATTCATTGGTGTCGCTGTCGATGTCGGAGATTTCGCTGGTGTCACTGACATCGTCGCCCGAGCCCGTGTCGCCGTCGTCACTGGTGTCAC
>JAABTR010000491.1 GCA_011389755.1 Deltaproteobacteria bacterium
CCCCGCCGGGCCGCGCTTCTTCCTGGATTCTCCACGCCCCCTTTGATACCAATGCTTCGATGGAAAACGATACTCCGAAACGCCGCATATTGGTCATAGAGGACGAGGAAGACCTCGTCATGGGCATCGTGGATGCGTTCACCTTCGAAGGCTACGAGGTCGACTCCGCCGCGACCGGTGAAGACGGCATCGTGAGGGCGGCCCAGAACCATCCCAACCTCATCATCTTGGACCTCATGCTGCCGGGGATGAACGGCTACCAGGTCTGTGAGCAGATAAGGCGCCGGGACACCTCCGTCCCCATCCTGATCCTCTCGGCGCGCTCTCAAGAGGCCGACATCATCCGGGGCCTCGACGCCGGCGCCGATGACTATGTGACCAAGCCCTTCTCGATCGGCGAGCTCATCGCCCGCGTGCGCACCATCTTCCGCAGGGTCAGCGTCTTCAACAAGCGCCCATGCTCCCGCATCGAGGTGGGCACCGCCGTCGTAAACGTCGAGGCGCACACGGCGACCATGCGCGGAAAGACCTTTCAGCTCAGCTTCTACGAGACCGCCATCGTTCAGCTATTGGACGAGCGCCGCGGACAGCCCGTCTCCAGGGACGAGATCCTCGACAGCGTCTGGGGGTTTGACGCCAATCCGACAAATCGCACCATAGACAACTTCATCCTCAAGCTCAGACGCAAGCTCGAGATCAACCCGGCCGAGCCGAAGTATCTGCTCACGGTTTATGGTCAAGGTTACAAGCTGGTCTGATCGGCGAGAACAAATTGGGAGTGAAGCCTCACTCGAGTTGTCAACCACCTATATTGCAATTATAAATTGATAGTTAAGCACCCCGAGGGTGGTTCGTATCCTTTGGCGCTTTTTTGCGCCAAAGATCGGCAAGGCGGTGCCGGTAAAGACGCTTTTTTGTGGAGCACGTCCACGATATGGCAAGCTTGGTAAAGACAGGAGAAGAGCATGAATTTCGATTTTTTCGAGGATTTTCAACTTAATGACGATCCTGATGACGGGTGGGAGCGCGATGAGGGCGAAGGGCACGACGAAAAGAGCGGCTACGGCGAAAACGAGGTCTCGTCCGAAGACGAGAAAATGGATGACGAGTGGGAGGAAGAGAGCGCGGACTGGTCACATGATGAGCGGCAAACCGATGAAGAATCGATCCGCGAGCACAGCGGCGACCTCGTAAAAGTCGCCCTCGATTGGGTCGAGCTCGAAGGCGCCCTCGAAAACAACTCCCCCGAGCTCCACAGCTTCCTCAACACGGTAACCGGAGACGTCATCCGCATTTTTGATGGGGCGGAGAACGCGGAGATCCGACTCAGACAGGCCGAGAGCAGCCCGGACTACCTGTACATCGAGCCCATCTCATCCAGGGAGCAGTACCGCTGGATGGAAGAGTTCATAGAGATCGTCGAGGACCCGACGCTCAAGGACAAGTTGAACATCGCCATCGACGGCAAAGGGGCCTTCCGGCGGTTCAAAGACGTCCTCGTCGGTTACCCGGCCGAGAGAGAGCGCTGGTTCGGGAAACGCGCCGAGAAGCTCCGCAACCACATCGCCAACTGGCTGTCCGAAAAGAAGATAGAGGCGACGAACGCACCCCCTTGGGAGGGTGGCGCCCCGAGCGAGCCGGGGGAGCACCGCCGCAGCCGGGACTACGACATGGACCACCGCAGCTGGCGAGACGGCGCCAATGATCTGAGGATGTTGGCGCATGAGATGATCGACCTCGTACCGTCGCGAGAGCTGCCCACGGCGGTGACGTTCCTCGAATTCCTCCGCAGCCGCCGGGGTTACCGCCGCGGCCGCTACAGCTGAGCTGAAGAGCCATGAACCTGCGCGTTTCGGGTTTCTCTTTTGCTTTGCTCCTCTTTGCATGGGCCGAGGCCGCAGCGATCGCCGACGATTCTGCGCCGAAAGAGGTTATCCTCGATGGTCTGAGCGCCGTGATCGGAGGTTCGCCTAGCGACGAGCTGTCGAGGACCCTGCTGCTCGTCAGCGACGTCCTTTTTCAAGCGCGCATGCTCCAACTCATAAGGGGCGCAGCCGATGACACCCGGTCCCCGGCCGGCGACAAAATTTTGCTAGAAGCGCGCCGCAGCGCGATCTTCATGCGGCTTTTGGCCGGGAACGCCAGAGCGCTCAAAGAGACGGTGACCCCAAACATCGTCGCGTCCATTCGAGAGCAGCTCGCCGCGCTCTCAGGCGGCGAAAGTCAGCTCGCCGCGTTGATGGCGCAAGCCGGGTACAAAGAGCCGGACCTGACCCGGTGGATCGAAGACGGTGTCTTGGCCTCGACCCAGATGCGCTACGTGCTGGACCAGGCGCGCGTGGAAGCCGGGCCGATTGAAGACGCCGCGGACCACGAGGAAGACGCGTGGCTGCGACCCACAAGAGCTGGCGTCGCGCAAAAAAAAGCGGTCCGGGATCTCCTGCGGTGGCTCGAGAACCTGTCGACCGAGCAGCGGCTCAGGATCCTGCGATGAAGCTTCCTCGAGCCGAGCAACCGAGCAAAGAACCCAAAGCGCCTAAGTGGAACGTACGAGCCGCCCTCCCCGAAGACATAGACGCCATCGAGCGCATCGAGCGGGCTTCTTTTAAATCACCCTGGAGCCGCCGCGCCTTGTCGGAGGAGATAAGCTGCCGCAGCTGGTCCCAGGTCAGTGTTGTGGAGACAGCGCAAGGCGTCGTCGGCTACATGATCTTCTGGAGGGTCGCAGGAGAGCTCCACCTGCTCAACCTGGCGGTCAGCCCGTCATGTAGGCGACAAGGCGCCGCCTCGATCCTCATCGAACAACTCATCGAAGCGGCCGTGCAAGGGGGACAAAACCAGGTATTCTTGGAAGTTCGTAAATCGAACACCGCGGCCAAACGTCTCTACACCGAAGCGGGCTTCGTCGAGATAGGGGTTCGCCCCGGCTACTATTCGGATAACGGCGAGGACGCGGTGCTGATGGGGCTGAGAATAGAGGTTCCGAGCCCGAGCGCCCCTTAGAAAAGGGGGCAGGAGGTCCTGATGCAACTCGTGATGAGATCTTTTTTGTTCTTCACTGTCCTCTTCGTCGCCGGGTCGTGCGGCGGCAAGAAACACGATGGCAAGACCGCACAAGACGAAAAGAAACAGGCCGGGCAGGTCAGCGAAGAAAAGGTGGCCATCGCACGGGCCGAGATCAGCGATTTTCTGGGCGCACAGCTCACCGAGCACATCAAGTACCTGAGCGAGGAGATCAGCCGCGATCTCGGTCGCCGACTGTCGGACAACGGCCGGGTGAGCGCGGAAGCGAGCCGCATGACCAAGGCGGTGATGGAGGCCCCCGAGGTCAAGTTCAAGCTCGACAAAATCGCAGATGACGCCACCGGCGGGGTCGGCAAGAAGCTCTCCTTGGGCTTCAAGGCGCTGACCTCCGGGGGCGTGTCGAGCTACAAGAAGAAGGTCAAAGAGCGCACCCAGAAGATCGCCATCGCGGCGCTGGCCGCGCACCTCAAGGACAATATTCTCAAAGACGAGCGCAGCGCCGACCTCTTCAAGGCGTTCGGACCCTCTTTGAAGCTCTCCGCCACGGTCTCCGCCATGTCTCTCCAGGAGAATCTCTCACCGCGGGTCACCCAAAAGATATTGGACATCTCGTTGCGCATCGCGGCCCAGACCGACAAGCACGAGATCGCGTCGAAGGTCGAGGACTGGATCTCCGACTGCCAAAGGGACAGCGAGCGCGAGGTGGAGCGCCTCTTGCGGGGTATCGCCCGACTCGACTCTTTCGAGCGGTCGGTGGAGGGGCTGGCCGTGGAGATTCTCGGCCACGAGAGGACGCGCGCCGAGCTGACCGCCGCCACCTTGACCCTCATAGGCAACCGTGAGGTCAACTCGATGCTGGTCAAACTCTACGAAGACGCCGCCTTCGAAAAGTCGGGGTCGGTGCTCGAATCGGACATCAAGACGATCCTGGCGCACCCCGACGTGGACCGGGAGCTCTACGCGACGATGGAGCGCCTCTTGGGAGCCCCGGGCGCGCCCGGCATCCTGTCGAAGCACGCCGCCGTCGTGACCGAGGACCCCCGCCTGGCCGAGATGCTCGAAGACTTCGTCCTCAACGTGCTCGAGGTCTGCGGAGATCCCAACCTGGCCAGCTGAACCCAAAAAGACCGACTTTGGATGTTCGTCATGACAGGCACAGCCCGCGCACAAGCTTCTCGTCTTGACTCCCCTGTCCGCCTTGAAGCCGGGGACCAGGTGGCCGTAGTGTGCCCCGCCGGCCCGGTTTCGCCCGAGCACTTAACGGCGGGCCTCGAAAAGCTCTCCAGTCGATTCACCCCGATTCCACCGGGGGACCTACCGCCGGATGGTTACCTGGCCGCCCCCGATGACGGGCGGCTGGCCTGCTTGCAGAGCGCCTTCGACTCCCCGGACGTCTGCGCTGTCCTGGCGGCGCGGGGAGGATACGGAACCACCCGCATCCTCGATCGCGTAAGGTTAGAAACATTCGTCCGGAGCCGCAAGTGGCTCGTGGGCTCCTCGGACGTCACCGCCTTGCTGATGGAGGCATGGGTCAAGTATGGATATAAGACGCTACACGGCCCCATGGTCGCCGGTTTCCATAAGACCGCCCCGCAGGACGTGGAGTTGCTCTTCGACCTTCTGACCGGCGCCAAGTGGCCCGGGTGCTTCGACCTGCGGCCGCTGGTGCAGGGCAGGGTTCGCGGTCCCCTCGTTGGAGGTAACCTCTTCGTTCTGGCCCACCTGTGCGGGACGCCCACCCTCGCGGCCGAAGCCTTGGACGGCGCTGTCCTCTTCTTGGAGGAGGTCGGCGAGGCCCCGTATCGCATAGACCGCTGCCTCGTCCAGCTGGAGCGCTGCGGCGTGTTGGAGGCGGTGGCCGCCGTGGTGATCGGAGAGACGACGCGCTGCCGCACAGGGCCGGACGGCACCACCGCGGACGAGGTCTTCGAGCGGCAGCTCGCCCGATTCAAACGCCCCGTCGCCCGCGGCTACCCCGCCGCCCACGGCGAGCGCAATCTCCCGTTCATCCACGGAGCCGAGGTGGAGCTCGTGGTTGAGGGCGGCGCCGCGTCGCTCACGGCGACCGCTTGACGGTCGGGCCCGGTTTTGGTCAGTCGGTCGGGCTTCCGTCTTTTTTGTCCTCGGGCTGTCTGATGGGCTTGCCCTCGTAAAAACGCTGGAGCGCCTGGGCAGCCGAAGGCATGTCCTCGGGCTCCTTTTCGCCCTTGCACAAGACCCCAACGACCGCCTGCACAGGACATTTTCCCGGCTCGTATCCGGCGTCCAGGCAGGCTTTATCAAGAGCCCTTTGGCGCAGGGCGACCCGCTCTTGCCCATCTTCCAGAGCATAGACCCGCTGGCACGACGCATAACCCTTGAGGCCCATGACACAGGCGCGACACCAGTCGCCGTCCTTGTCTACTTTTAGCCTGGTGCGCTCCACGATCGTTTTTTGGGCGGCGTCCTTGGGAGCGGGCACGCAGTCCTTGGCGCCCGATTCCGATCCGCACCCGGGCAGGGCCGGCCCCAGCGCGAAAACCATGAGGATAAAAATGTTCTTGAGCATCTTTGTTTTCCGATCCGACTTCGATTTGAACGCGTTACCCGTTTGATTTTTGCACGATCATGAGTGCAGAAACAACAGGCAAGCCGTCGTTCCTCTTCCCGGCTCGGAGTCGATGTCCACTCGGCCCCGGTGATCCTCGACGATGCGCCTGACCACCGAGAGGCCGAGGCCGATGCCGCTGGGCTTGGAGGAAAAGAAAGGATCGAAGACCTTGTCGCGGTACTGAGCGGGAATGCCGGCGCCGTTGTCGGAGACCTTCACGATGAGGCTCGTGTGGGGATCGGTCTCGTAGATCACCTCCACCTCGACCCGACCGTCCTGCCGCGGCAAGGCCGCCAAGGCGTTGCTCAAGACGTGCCCCACAGCTCGCGAAAAGAGCTCGGGATCGACCTCGGCCTCGAAATCTTCTTCGTTCGCCTTCAGCTCGATATGGGCGCCGCCTGGAACCTCGCCCTTTGCGATGACCCTGTCGATGAGGTCCCGCACAAGCGCAAAGGGATAGACGCACTCGGGCCGCGGCGTGCGAGGCCGCGCGAACTCTAGGAGCCCGGCGACCATGCGGTTGAGGCGCAGGGCCTCTTCTTCGGCGATCTCGAGCAACGTCGCCGAGTCGCCGGAGATGTTGGCGTGTTTGCGGATCTGGGACAAAGAGGAAAAGATGGTCGCCAGCGGGTTGCGGATCTCGTGCGCCATCGTCGCCGCGAGCCCGCCCAACGCGGCCAAGCTCTCGGAGCGTATGAGCTCCTCCTGGGCGTTCATCAGCCGGGAGTACGACGCCTCGAGGTCGGAAAACAGCCGCGCGTTCTCCGTGGCCAGGGCGAGCTGTCGCCCCGCCGTGGAGAGCATCTTGCGGGTGTTGGCGTCGAACCGCGGTGCTCCGTCTTTTCGGACCAGCAACAGATAGCCCAGACGTCGCCCGTGCGCCTGCAGCGGCACCAGCGCAGCCGGCCCCGCGACATCAGGGACGACGGCGCGCAGCGCCGCGGGCAATGACCCGCATTTGTCAAAAGCCTTCGTCTCCCCATCGAGCTCGGCGACATCCTGCGCGTCCATGAGGGGGGCAGGCGACGCCCATCCCCTTT
>JAABTR010000492.1 GCA_011389755.1 Deltaproteobacteria bacterium
GGACAGACGGCCAGCTTCGAGGCCCAGACAAGTCTCTCCTGCGACCGCCTGCGAAAAGGGCTGTGCTCCTTGTGCCGCCCACATGTCTCGGTCGTACACCTGGAGACCGTGGATGACGGCTTCAACGCCCGGTTCGATGCCCGTGGGAAACACTACCGCTACCGCCTCGTCGCCCGCCCTTCTCCTTCTCCGCTTCTGACAAGGCACAGCTGGCACGTCCACGCCCCACTTGACCTCGACGCCATGACCGAGGCGGCGAAGCTGCTCGTGGGCGAACACGACTTCGCCGGTTTCCGCGCCTCGGATGACGGACGCTCTCACACGATACGTCACCTGTGGAGAATCGACCTCGTCGCATCAGCCGTGGCTCCAGGCGTCATCGACATCGAAGTCCAGGGAAACGCATTTTTGAAAAACATGGTCAGGATCCTAGCCGGCACTCTCGTGGATGTGGGAAGAGGCCGCATCGACCTGGGAGCCGTTGAGCGAGCCCTAACGGCCAGAGATAGAAAAAGCGCCGGGATGACGGCCCCGGCATGCGGGCTCACCCTCGTCGAGGTCTTCTACGGCGAAAAATCTACGTGAATCGGCAAGAAAAAAAGCGCCGGATCGCGTTACGCGATCCGGCGGCCGAAGTGATCCGTAAGCCGAGTTCTGTTCTTTCGATTCGGTCGCCCAAATCATAAGTGGCAGCCATTCATCTGGACGCTTTGTTACCGAAGCGCCTCGAGCGGCCTACCCGGGAGACGAGGAGCGGGCAGCCCCCGCATCTTCGCGGACTGTCTCCAGCCCATAGACGCGCTCCCTGTTTGGCCTTGCTCCGGGTGGGGTTTACCATGCAGGCCGTGTTACCACGTGCCCCGGTGCGCTCTTACCGCACCTTTTCACCCTTACCTCGGCGAACCGAGGCGGTCTATTTTCTGTGGCACTTTCCTTGGGGTCACCCCCACCGGGCGTTACCCGGCACCCTTGCCCTTTGGAGCTCGGACTTTCCTCCAATCGCCGTTTTAAGAGGCGATCAGCGACCGCCTGAATCACTTCGACAGGTGTTTCTTACCGCAACGGCGCTCACGAGACCATATTGTGTCGTCTTTTGGTGAGCCTTTTTTTCGCGCCGGTTTTCCACGCATTCGTTTTTCGACTATCCTTTGCACATGGAGTGTAGAAGCGATCTTTCCATGCGTTTTCTCGTTGAGAGCACAAAAGCGCCTTGTGCCTCGAGAGGCGCGCGCGTTTTGTGGCGCTACTCGGCCTTCGACCTCATCGAGTGCGATCGAGCCCCGACCGACGTAACGATTTACGCCAGGCTCCTGTCGGGCCCTGTAAACGTGAACGGACACCTGGTGGAGATCCCGGCAGGATTCTTCGAAATCGGCAACGCCTCTCACGTTCTCGTCCGTTTCGTCGGACCGCTGGCCCCGCCTTGGCAGATGGCACTGTGGAGGCGTGGAATTCGGGTTCTTTTCTTCTGCCCCGGGCTGGGCGCTTGCCTCGAGCTGCCCACCGGTCTCTTGGCGTCGGAGCTGAAAGAAAAATTCTCCTTCTTGGACGGCGCGCGCGCCTTCACTTCGGAGCTCTATTTCCGGTCGGTCCCCGAGCCCACAGACAGCCTACCGGCCTCGGTCTACGACGTCGTGTGTCTCTCCCCCGAGCAGCGGCGCAACGTCGCCGAGAGCTTGCGTCTCAAAGGGATCCCCCTTCTGGCCACCGCGAAGCACAAGCTGCGTATCCACTACGATGGAGACATTGGGGAACTGCGCGACATCGACGGGATAAAGCTCATTGGCAGAGCGCGCCTGCCCCGAGTTGCGGGGGGGACCCTGCCCCTGCGCGTGGCGCCCAGATCCAGCAGGCCGGCGCAGGACGCCACAAACGGGCTCTTGGGAGAAGGGCAGATCGTGGCCATCGCGGACTCCGGCCTGGACACCGGGAGCCTCGACGACATGCACCCGGATCTGCGCGGCCGCATCCGGATGCTCAGCTCTTGGCCCATCCACCATTCGTGGAGCCCCTACGTGGACCATCCCGGCGACGATGACGGCGCGGGAGACAGCCATGACGGCCACGGGACCCATCTGGCCGGAGTGGTCCTCGGCGATGGCGCGTCGAGCGGCGGAAAAATCCGAGGCATCGCCCCTCGCGCGCAGCTCGTCTTCCAGTCCCTCGAGCAGTTCACCCAAATCCGCGCGGAGTACGCCAAGGGTCGCCCGTCCGGATTCTACCTCTCGGGCAAGCCGCTCGCGCTCGATATCCTGCTCGAAGAGGCCCGGCAATGCGGCGCCAGAATCCATCTTTTTGCCTGGGGTGACAGAGCCGATGGCGCGTACACCGATGACTCTTGGGAGGTGGACGACTACCTGTGGAAGAGAAACGACGCCATCGTTGTCATCGCCGCTGGAAACAGCTTGGAGACCTCGAAAAAGACCCAAAAACGCGACCTTTGGGCACCGGCGACCTCGAAAAACGGCCTGGCCATAGGCGCGCTGGTCACCTCACCTCGAGCACGAGAAGACAGCTTCGATGGCGACGCCGTCGGTCCGGCGGAGCTGTCCGGCCTCGGTGAGACGCGCATCGCCTCTTTCAATGCGCGCGGGCCGACAGCGGACGGACGCATCAAGCCGGACCTCTACGCGCCCGGGGTTCGGGTGCCGGGTCCGCGCTCTCGTCTGCTCACATGGTCCGGCGAGGCCCCTCATCCTCCCCAGTACATCTATTGGAGTGGCACCTCGGTCGCTGCGGCACATGTGGCGGGTGCGGTGGCGGTCATCAGAGCCCGCTGGAAGGAGAAGCTCGAGGGGAACGCCCCCTCGGGACCGGCGCTCAAGGCCTTACTCGTATTGGGCGCGAAGGAGCCCGACCCCGACAGCCATGAGGCGTTGGGCTACGGCCGCATCGATCTGGACGCTTCCACAGGAGACATCGATCACAAGAACGTGCGGCTCCACGACGCCTTGGAGCCCGGTCTCCAGAGCGGGGACGCGGTTGTCTACGAGATTCACTCCGAGAGGATCTTCGACCTCAAGGCGGTGCTCACCTGGTACGACATCCCCGCAGAGAGCCTCATAAACGACCTGGATATCTTCTTGGAGCTCGAAGACGGAACCCGAATTTGGGGCAATCACCCAGCTGGCAAGGCCGGCAGCCCGGATCGAACCAACACCGTTGAGGTGATCGAAAAGACCAACTTACCCGCGGGATCCCACCGCCTGCACATCTACGCTTTCAATGTGTCCCAGCCTCCGCAAGGCTATGCGCTGGCCGTGTCCTTATCCCCAGAGGCCAACCTGGGCCGACCGTCCCACTCCTGGGACCGGCTTACGCCCTAGACGATCCTCAAGCGTCGTCGTGCCCGACTCCGTTCACCTGCGGCTGCCCCTTGAAGACGAGGATGCGGAAGCAGTTGGTGCACTGGATGAGCTTTTGTCCTTTTTGAAGCTCGATGTACCGCTGCGCCAGGATCTCCAGGTTGCATCCGGTGCACTTGCCTTCAGCCGCCTCGACGATGGCCATCCCGAGACGCTTGTGGATACGCTCGTAGAGCCTCAGCGTCTTGGCGGAGATGCGGCCGGCTATCTCCTGCCGGCGACCGTCGGTCTTCGCGATCTGCCCCTTGAGCTCGACCATGCGCTCCTCAGCCTCTTTCTCGCTCGCGGCGAGATGGGTTTCGAGCTCGGCAAACTCCTTGGTGTGCTCGTCGATAGCGCTGCGGTACTGCTCTATGGCCTGCAAAACCTTGAGCGCCTCTTCTTCGCCGTCCGAGATGGTCTTCTTGATCGTGTCGATCTCACGCTGAGCGGCCTTCATCTCTTTTTCGCTGCGAGAAGCTTGAAGCTTGGCCTTGCTTTTCTTGAGCAGGTCGGTTTGGACGGAGATCTCCCTCTCACGCGCCAGACGCCACTGCTCAGCTTCGTTCAGTCGATCTCTCTCCCTTTCCAGGAGCTCGCCTACGCGGGCGACGTCTGTGCGCATCGCTTCGAGATTTTCGGGGATTTGCTGGAGCTCCTTGCGGTTGTCGAAGGTCTCCATGTCAAGGGCTTGTAACTCTTCGAGAGCAGCGAGTTCGGATTTCAAGGTCAAAACCTCGCCTACGGTTGGGAATTCTTCCATCAATTAAAGAGCAAGCTGTTGGTGGGCCCGCCCGGAATCGAACCGGGAACCGCCCGGTTATGAGCCGGGAGCTCTAACCTAGTTGAGCTACAGGCCCCAACAGGCGGCGCGATTATATGAGGACGGTCTAGAGTTTGCAAGGCCGCTTTGCAAAATTGTGCACAATTGAGCCCACAACCGTGACCTGGGAGCCGACGAGCGCTTGAGAAGCTGCCCGATATCGCTATGATAAGCTGTCCTTTTTTAAGGATCTGCCGTCTCGTCCGCGCAGGAAAAAAAAGACCTTGGCGAACGGGACGCGAACATACGGAGGCAATGAGCGCGCCATGAAAATCGGAATCGTCGGTTTTGCCGGCTCGGGAAAAACGACCCTATTCAACGCCCTGACAGGACAAGACGCCCCCACGGGTTACGGCGGCACCAAGATCAACCTCGGAGCCATCAAGGTCCCGGACCACCGCGTGGACAGGCTCACCGAGATAGACAACCCGAAAAAGATCACCTACGCCGAGATGACCTTCGCCGATGTCCCCGGTGGACGCGGCCAACAAAACCTCGACCCCCAGACCCTTGGCCGAATCCGCGAGATGGACGCGTTGGTCCAGGTGATAAGGGGGTTCGACGACGGAAGCGGCTCGGTGGAGCCGGCCGCGGAGCAGCTGTCTTTCGAGGCGGAGCTCATTTTGTCGGACATGTCGATCATCGAGAAACGCGTCGAGAAGCTGCGCAAGGATCGCTCAGATCCCAACGGGCTCGCCCTCCTAGAGCGGTGCCTGACGCACCTCGAAAGCGAACAGCCCCTGCGCAACCTGGGGCTCGGGGCCGAAGAGCTGTCCACGTTGTCGGGCTTCGCGTTTTTGTCCCTCAAACCTCTGCTTTTGGTTTTGAGCGTGCCCGAGGACGCGGCGGGCGAGCCGCCTCCCCAGGCCCTGGCCCGGGCCGCCGAAGAAAAAGGGCTCGTGTTCATGCCGCTGTGCGGAGCCATCGAGAGCGAGATCGCCGCCCTCGAGCCGGAAGACCAAAGGGAATTTCTCCAGGACATGGGGCTCGATGAGCCGGCTTCTTCCCGCTTCATTCGCGGCGCCTTTGCCATGCTCGATCTGATCTCATTTTTGACACACGGCCCCGACGAGTGCCGCGCGTGGCCCCTGCGACGAGGAAGCACCGCCGTGGAGGCCGCCGACGTCATCCACTCGGACATCGCCCGTGGGTTCATTCGCGCCGAGGTCGTCGCGTTCAACGATATGGATGCCCTCGGCTCTGAGGCGAAATGCAAGGAGATGGGCAAATTCCGCGTCGAAGGCAGAGACTACATCGTTCAAGACGGCGACATCTGCCACTTCCGCTTCAACGTCTGAGCCCGAGCTCCATCTCATCCCTTCCTTTGTAAGCTCAAGGCGGCGCCCACCCGCAGGCCGTTGGCAGATATGGTCAGCTCGTGCGCGCCGAAGTGCCCCAGCACCACGTCCATGGTGATGAGCCCGGCCGGGAAAACATCCGCCCGCCCCGGGCTCACCCCGAAACGCTGCGTCCTGCCCTGTGCACCGACCGCCAAGATGTTATCAAGCCACTGCTGCAGACTCTCCCGAGACATCTTCAGGCCGTGCACCGACTCGCGCCGCCAGTTCTCCAGCCGCAGGTGCATCGCCGCCAGCGTGGTGGCCGTCCCGGCGACGCCGACCACGTGCCCACCCAGCCCTTGTGGGATGGCATCGACGACGACGCGAAAGACGTGGTCCCGCATCGAAGCGATCTGCTCTTTGCCCGGCGGGTCGTCTTTGAAAAATCGGGAGGTGAGCCCCACCACGCCCACCGGGAGGCTCACCGGTGACCACCCTTCCACGGTCTTCCAGCAGACCTCCGTGGACTGCCCGCCCACATCGACGACTATCCAGGGCCGCTGATCGGGCGTCAACCCCACCACGGCTCCTTCGCTCACGAGCCGCGCTTCGGTGAGCCCGTCGATGATGCGGATCGGATGCCCCAGAATCTCTTCGGCCGGCTCGCAAAAGACCTCGGGGGCGGACGTCATCCGCAGCGCCGCCGTCGCCACCACGGCCAAGGGCCTCTCCTTGAGGTTCCGACGAGCTGCCAGATCTTCGAGACACAAAAGGCCCCGCATGACGACAGCCGGCTTCAGGCGGCCGCCCACCTGCAGATCCTCCGACAAGCGCACCACGTGGGATTCGTCGGCCACGATCTCCACGTCGTCGCCGTGAACGGCGATCTCGGTGAAGGAGAAGGTGTTGGAGCCGATATCGAGACCGCAATAGGTGGGCGGGGGCGCGGTGGGATCTTTCATGAACAGCTCAAATTCCAAGCTCGCTGAGGTCGGGCAATTCGTCGAGGTTGGGCATCAAGACGATCTCGATGCGACGATTCTGGGCCCGCCCCTCCTCGGTCTCGTTGCTGGCCGCTGGCTGAAACTCCGCGTAGCCGGAGGCCGAGAGTTTCTCCGGATTTACGCCTTGCTCCTGCAAGAACTTGACGACCATTACGGCGCGGCCTTCTTCCGGCCCGCATACGCGCTCCC
>JAABTR010000493.1 GCA_011389755.1 Deltaproteobacteria bacterium
GCGTGTCGACGAAGAGCACGTGGCGGCGATGGCGAAGCGGCTCGAGCTCTTGGCGAAGCAGCTCACCCCCTTTGCCCCACGCGAGCTTTGCGAAGAGGAGCTCTCCGGGGTGGTCGATCTTTCCAAGCGTTGCTCCGACGCGTGGTCCTTTGTGCTCGATCTGGCGCGGCACCGGCCGAGCCCCCTCGCTTTTCACGACGCCCTGATACACATGGCCCCGGCGGTCCTCGCGCGGGGGACACCCGAGGCCCTCGCGTATTACGAGAGCCTCGCCGAGGAGATAGAAGGTCGCATCGAAAAAGGGACGGCGGCCGTCCCGGGAGAAGATATTCGCCTCTACTGGGAGGGGATGCCGGTGTGGGGCCGTCTGCTGGAGCACGCCGTCTTCTTCGGCGACAACGCCGTGAACGTGGTGGCCTCCACGTACTGCAACTCCTGGGTTTTCGACGCGCTCGACCCCGAGGACCCGATCGCCTCCATGGCCAGGGCCTACAGCGAGCTCTTCGTCACCCGGGATGACACGCACAAAGAGCGGGTCATCGCAAAGGCCTGTCGCCGCTGGGAGGTGGACGGGATCATCTTCCACGACTCCCAGACCTGCCTGCGCAACTCCAACGTCCGGCTGGGCATGCCCGGCCGCGTCGAGGCCGCGACAAGGCTGCCCACCGTGGTTATCGAGGCCGATACCGTCGACTTGTCCTTTTGCGCGGATGAGGTCAACCGGCTGCGGCTCGAGGCGCTCTTTGAGCAAGTGAGAGCTCTGCGCTGATCCTCCGCCCGGGGACATTTCGGTAAAAAAAAGCCATGCACGAAACATTTTTTTTAAGCGGGAAGTTGACAACCCACTCCCGGTGATTAGCATGCTTACGCGATGAGCAGTCAATCTGGTTGAGTGCTCACGAGTTGAGAGTGCGCAACATATTTGAAAGCGAAATTTCGTTTTCGTCTAATTTGAACAGGAGGAACTAAATGGCACTGAGACCTCTTTATGACCGCGTGTTGGTTCAGCGTCTCGAGTCCGAGGAGAAGACCAAGGGCGGAATCATCATCCCCGAGTCCGCGAAAGAAAAACCGCTCGAGGCCAAGGTCGTGGCCGTGGGCAGCGGCAAGCAGCTCGACGACGGCAAGACCGCAGAGCCGGCCGTCAAAAAAGGCGACCGCGTCCTGTTCGGCAAGTACGCCGGGACCGAGGTCAAAGTCGATGGTGAGGAGATGATCATCCTGCGCGAGGACGATATCCTCGCGATCATCGAGTAGTTGAACAACAAGGAGCTTTAAAAATGTCAGCAAAAGAAATTATCTTCGACGAAAAAGCGCGCAGAGCCATTTTGCGCGGTGTCAATACACTGGCCGAGGCGGTCAAAGTCACCCTCGGCCCCAAAGGCCGCAACGTCGTCATCGACAAGTCCTTCGGCTCCCCCACCGTCACCAAGGACGGCGTGAGCGTCGCCAAGGAGATCGAGCTCGAGAACAAGTTCGAGAACATGGGCGCCCAGATGGTCAAAGAGGTCGCCTCCAGGACCTCGGATATCGCCGGCGACGGGACCACCACCGCGACGCTTCTGGCCCAGGCCATCTACCGCGAGGGCTCCAAGCTCGTGACCGCCGGGCACAACCCCATGTCCCTCAAGCGCGGCATCGACAAAGCCGTCGTGGCCGTGGTCGCCAAGCTCGAGCAGCAGAGCAAGACCGTCAAAGACCAGACCGAGATCGCCCAGGTCGGCACCATCTCCGCCAACGGCGAGTCCACCATCGGTGAGATGATCGCCGCGGCCATGGAGAAGGTCGGCAAAGAGGGCGTCATCACCGTCGAGGAAGCCAAGTCGATGGAGTCCACGATGGAGGTGGTCGAGGGTATGCAGTTCGACCGCGGATATCTCTCGCCCTACTTCGTGAGTGATCCCGAGCGCATGGAAGCCGTCCTCGAGGACGCCTTCGTGCTCATCCACGAGAAGAAGATCGCCAACATGAAGGATCTCCTCCCGATCCTCGAGCAGATCGCCCGAATGAGCAAGCCCTTGCTCATCATCGCCGAAGACGTCGAAGGCGAAGCGCTGGCCACCCTCGTGGTCAACAAGCTGCGCGGCACCTTCACCTGCGCCGCCGTCAAGGCTCCGGGCTTTGGCGATCGCCGCAAAGAGATGCTCAAGGATATCGCCACCTTGACCGGTGGACAGGTCATCGCCGAGGAGTTGGGCCTCTCCCTCGAGAAGGTCACCCTCGAAGATCTGGGCAAAGCCAAACGCATCACCATCGACAAAGAGAACACCACCCTCGTCGACGGCGCCGGCAGAAAAGAAGACATCAAGGCCCGCGTGGATCAGATCCGCCGTCAGATCGAGGAGACCACCTCGGATTACGACCGCGAGAAGCTCCAAGAGCGGCTGGCCAAGCTCGTCGGCGGCGTGGCCGTCCTCAAAGTGGGCGCCGCGACCGAGACCGAGATGAAAGAGAAGAAGGACCGCGTGGAGGACGCCCTGCACGCCACCCGCGCTGCGGTGGAAGAGGGCATCGTCCCCGGTGGCGGCGTGGCGCTTCTGCGCTGCCTCGACGCCCTCGAAAAAGTCGAAGTCCTCGATGAAGAGCGCGTCGGCGTGAGCATCGTGCGCCGGGCCCTCGAGGAGCCGCTGCGCCAGATCGCGGCCAACGCTGGCGTCGAAGGCTCCATCGTGGTTCAAAAGGTGCTCCAGGGCAAGGACGCCGACGGATACAACGCCGCGGCTGACAGGTACGAGGACCTCATCAAGGCCGGTATCATCGACCCCACGAAGGTTGTTCGCACCGCGCTGCAAAACGCCGCGAGCGTCTCCGGGCTCATGATCACCACCGAAGCGCTGATCGCCGAGAAGCCGAAAAAAGACGACGGCGGCGCGGACATGGGCGGCATGGGCGGCATGGGCGGCATGGGCGGCATGGGCGGCATGGGCGGCATGATGTAAGCCGAGCCGTCTTTAGCATGCGCCATAAAGCGCATCCGAGATGACTTATTTTTAGAGAGCCGGCGCCCTCACCAAAGAGGTCGCCGGCTCTCTTATTTTGTTTTGCGGTGACCGGCTTGTTCGCCG
>JAABTR010000494.1 GCA_011389755.1 Deltaproteobacteria bacterium
CAATCGCGGCTATGGTTACGTGTACCCAAGAGACATTTTGTTCGAAGCCCAAGAAAGCCATATCGTCGTCCATATTGAACGCGGGGGATTTTCGCAGCCGGCTTCGAAATGCGGCTTAGGGAGGGTGGTTGAGATGTCGCGAATCTTGATTATTGAGGACAACGAGCAAGTCCGGCAGCTTCTTCGGATGACGCTCGAGAGGGAAGGCTACGATATCGACGAGGCCGAGGACGGCCGCAGCGGTGCGAGGCTTTACAGGCAGAGCCCGGCGGACGTGGTGATCACCGACATCGTCATGCCCGAAAAAGAGGGCCTCGAGACCATCACCGAGCTGCGCAAGGACTTCCCCGGAGCCAAGATCATCGCCATCTCCGGTGCCTGCGACTACGCCTTTGCCCAGGTGTACCTGGACGCGGCAAAAAATCTGGGGGCGAGCTACGCGTTCCAAAAGCCGGTCCCCAGGGACCAGCTCCTCGAAGCTGTCAAAAAGCTCCTCGACGAAGACTGAGATAAGCTCCTCAGACGAGAGAAGCGGGGCCGGCGAGTCGGCATGTGATGGTCCGCAAGACCCCTCCCAGGGTCTCGAGCGCGTTTTTGACCGCGTCCACGTCCTTCGATAAGCAAACAAGCTTCGGCTGAGGCCCGGCATCGCAGGTGAAGTACGCCTCCACACCTCGCTTGCGCAACGTGCGGGCTAAGTGGATCCCCTCGACGGTGGTCCCGGTCCAAAAAACGATCCCCGGATCGGCCGCGAGCGCTGCCGCGTGCATCGATAAAGCGCTGCGCTCTGCGATCTCGCCGAGGGCGGTGAAGTTGCGGTCCACGACGGCGTCTTGGGCGAGCGCCAGGTCTCTTCGGCACGCGTCGATCCAAGCCGGGTAGTAAGGGGACGTGGTCGCCGTCCTCGTCATGGCCGCCGTCGAGCCCACGGCTTTTTTTTCTTCGCTCGCGATCCCGACCACCACACAGATGTCCCACTGCGAATGGTCTAAAATGCTCTGGGCAAAGGAATCACTCCCGTCGGCGGCCCGTCCTTCGTGCCAGACCACGATCCCGCCGGGTACGGAGCGAGAGGCAGACCCGGAGCCGCGACGGGCCAGCGCCGAGAGCTCGGGCTCGGTGAGCGCGAGTCCGGCCGCGCGGGTCGCGGCGAGCGCCAGGGCGGCAAAGCCCGATGCCGAGGAGGCGAGCCCGGCGGCGGTGGGAAAATTGTTGCTGGTTCGAACGCGGCACCCCGAGCGGACGCCGGCTCTGTCCCGGACCAGGTCCAAAAATCGCCGCGTCCGCTTTGCAAAGGCCGCCGAAGCCGGCGCATCGTTCAAAACGATCTCATCCTCTTTGAGAGCCTCGTCGAAAGCGACTGCGGTGGTGGTCGTAAGTGGTGCCAGGGTGAGGGAGAGGCTCCCGGCCGCAGGCAGATTGAGGGGGACGTCCCTTTTTCCGAAGTACTTGACGAGGGCGAGATTCGCGTGGGCCTTGGCGGTGGTCATCGGGTCGTTCATCATGTGCACTATTTACGAGGCTGAGGGGCCGGTGGCGAGCCAGCGGGCGAGGTCGGAGCCGATGATTCGAGGAACGCCGCCCAGCTCTCCGGGGCGTTTGACGCCGCAAAGGAGCATGGTGACACGCAGACCGTGGAGGATGAAGTCGATCAGCTCCTCAACGCTCTTTTGCCCTCCCTCCCGGTGGTGGCGGACGAGAGGTGCTGCGACACCGGCCAGGCGCGCGCCCAGAGCCAGCGCGGCCGCCACGTCGAGGCCGGTGCGGATGCCCCCGGCGGCGACCACTTCAAACCCTTGTGTGGCGAGCCAATCGGTGGCCGGAGCCGTTGGGATGCCCCAGTCCCAAAAGAGCTCGCCGAGCGTCTTTTGTCGACCTTGGGCCCGCAGGGTCTCGACGCCCACCCAAGATGTGCCTCCGGCGCCGCCCACCTCCACCTTGGTGATGCCCACGGACTTGAGCGCGGCGCCGTCCAGGTAGGACAGACCACAGCCGGTCTCCTTGACGACGATGGGAAGATCGGGGTCGGCGCTGACGAGCTCCCCAAGGGCCCGGAGCACGCCCTTGAAGTCGGTGTCTCCGCCGGGTTGAATGAGCTCCATGGCCGGGTTGAGGTGGACGGTCAGCCCGTCCGCTTCGACACTCCGCACCGCCTCGACCACGGGCGCGTGGCCGGAGCGGACGAGCTCGGTGCCTCCGATGTTGGCCATGACGAGGGTGGTGGGTGCAACGTCGCGCACGGAATAGTCGGGCCTCCGGGATGGATCCCGCAGCAGCGGCTTGATGGAACCGAGGCAAAAGCCCAGCCCCTTTTTTTGAGCAAGCGCGGCCATCTCCCGGTTGAAGGCGACCGCGTCATCGGTGCCGCCGGTGATGGCGCTCATCCACAGGGGCGCCGACAGCGCCTTGCCGCAGAACTGAACCTCGAGGTCGACGTCCTCCATACTCAGCTCGGGCAGCGCCCTGTGAACGAGCTGGACCTGTTCGAGGAGCGTCGTCTTGTTTTTGAAATTCACATCGCTTGTGGCGCAAAGATCGAGATGGTCCCTTTTTCGTTCGGCGATTTTCGTCATGTCTCTCACCCGATCCGGACGGGTCTGCCCATGGTTTATTCGCGATTCCCGACTCGTCCCGTTTGTTACGATAGACCACTATAGCATTTTAGAAGCAGCTGTCAGTCTCCTGGGCGACTTAAAGACAGACTGCAAGAAAAACGAAAAAAAAAGAGGTCTTTTTGCCAACCCAAAAAAAACTGGGGAATTTTTTGACTCTTCTCAGTCGAATGTCGTAGGGTGTCGGCAGATGTAGGACAATTACCGACCTTTTCGATTGGAGCGGCGCGACAGACCCAAGTCAAGGAGGGCAAAGGAATGCAGGACAAGGTCCAGTGTACGTGGGAAGATTTCCGTCGAGACGAGCACAGACGATATGGGACGTTTCAGGTCAGCCTCGAGGACCTTGCGCAGGATCTCTACTTCGACGATAGGTTTCAGGCTCAGTACCTCGAAGACGATGAGGACGTGAGCGATATCTAGGGTCCCCCTCCCGGGACCGTATCTGGGCCCCGAAGCGAGTCGCCTCCTCGTTTCGGGGCTCTTCTTTTTTCAGCTCCTTGGATTTCGAATGGCCTCGATGGCCTCGGCGTAGTCATCGGCGCCGTAGACGGCGCTGCCGGCGACGAGGACATCTGCTCCTGCGGCGATCACCGAGCGGCTCGTGTGCGGCGAGACGCCCCCGTCCACTTCCACGTGAACCACGTGGTCGGCTCTTTGAGCAAAAGCTTTGGCTCTTTCGATCTTGGTCAGCGCCGATGAAATGAAGCTCTGTCCTCCGAATCCCGGGTTCACCGACATCACCAAGATGAGGTCGGTCAGGTCGATGACGTACTCTAGGGCGCTCAGGGGCGTCGCCGGATTGAAAGCCACCCCG
>JAABTR010000495.1 GCA_011389755.1 Deltaproteobacteria bacterium
GCTCGTCATGCTGCCCAAGTGGCGAGCCCCCGCGATCTCGGTGGTGCTCTACGGGAACCAGAGCGACAAGGTGCTCCACGCGTTGGCCGAGCGCAGCCGAGACGAGCTCTTGGCCCTGCCCGAAATATCCTACGTGGAGCTCCAAGGGGTCCGACCGCTCGAGATCGCCGTGGAGGTGCCCCAGCGCTCCTTGAGGGCTCACGGCCTCACCCTGCCTCAGATTGCGGACATAATCCGGCGCACCGCCCTCGAGCTGCCCGCGGGCGGCGTCAAGACGCCGGGTGGCGAGGTGCTGCTGCGCACCGACGAGCGACGCGACGCGGGCCGGGAGTTCGCCCAGATCCCCGTCATGACCACCCAGGACGGGACCGCGGTGCGGCTGGGCGAGATCGCAAAGGTCAAAGACGGTTTTGCCGAGACCGACGTCGAGGCGCGCTACGACAGCCAGCCCGCCGTGCGCATCAACGTCTTCTCCGTGGGAGACGAGTCGCCCATCGACGTCGCCAAGGCCGCCAAGAACTACGCTCAAGAGCTCTCATCGCAGCTCCCCCCCGGTGTCGAGGTCGCGACGTGGCAGGATCTGTCCGAGCTCTACGCCCAGCGGCTCGATCTCCTCTTGCGCAACGCCCAGATCGGGCTGGTCTTGGTGCTCGTCATATTGGGCCTTTTCCTCGAGCCGCGGTTGGCCTTCTGGGTGACCATGGGACTACCCATCTCCTTTTTAGGGTGCTTCTTGCTCCTGCCGTCCATGAACGTCTCCCTCAACATGGTCTCGCTGTTCGCGTTCATCGTGACGCTGGGGATGGTGGTCGACGACGCCATCGTTGTGGGAGAGAACATCTTTCGGCACCGCCGCGCGGGCATGCCCGCGGTCAAGGCGGCGGTCTTCGGCGCCCGAGAGGTGGCCATGCCGGTGTTCTTCTCGGTGACCACCACCATCGCCGCGTTCACCCCGCTCCTCTTTATCCCCGGAAACCGGGGCAAGTTCATGTACGTCATCCCAGTGGTGGTGATTTTAGTCCTCGCGTTTTCCCTCATCGAATCGTTTTTCATTTTGCCGGCGCACCTGTCCCACCTGCGCTCGCCGCGCAGGTTGTGGACCTGGCTCATCGCCGGACTCATCTTGGCCATGCCCGGCGCGTTCATCGTATTGCCGGCCTTGGGGGTAAATGTGGGCTTCGTCCCTTTGCTGGGCGGGTTCATGCTCGGCGGGTACGTGATCGAGTCGCTTTTGCTGCACCGGGACGTACGCAGGCTGCGCCGCAGGCTGCCTGAGCACACCTCGCTGTCCGCCTTTGGCCCCATGGCCATCTCTGTCGTCTCCGCGCTCGCCTTGTTCGGGACGGTCGCGCTCCTCGGCGAGGGTGTCTCGTCGAGCAAAGCGGCCATCGCTCTGGCGGCGGCGGTGATCATCATGGCGTTCATCGAGACCCTCGCCATCCCGAAGCTGTTCCCCGCCTTAACAACGCATCTGCACGTCGGAGCGAGCCGGGGCCTTGGAGCAGTCATGAAAGCTCAGGACCGCTTTTCCGAGAAAGTCGAGCGCTTTGTCGAGCGCTACTACGGCCCCGTTGTCGGCGCGGCGGTCCGCCAGCGCTGGTACACCCTCGCCATCTGCATCGCGCTCCTCATAGCATCCGCCGGACTCATCGCCGGCGGGATCGTCAAGTTCGTGGATTGGCCCGAAGAGGAGTCCGACTGGATCGTGGTGAACGCCCGTCTGCCTTTCGGC
This sequence comes from Deltaproteobacteria bacterium, assembly GCA_011389755.1. Classification (GTDB taxonomy): domain Bacteria; phylum Myxococcota_A; class Polyangia; order JAAYKL01; family JAAYKL01; genus JAABTR01. Next base: position 1,733 of record JAABTR010000495.1, read on the forward strand.
GCCCCCATAGAGCAGACCCGCGAGGTCATGGAGAAGCTCGTCGCCGGGGCCCACGAGGTCATCGAGAACAATGGCGGCCCGCGCATCAACCGGGGCATCTACTCGGTGGTGGGCGCCGGGGAGAAGGGCCAGGGGAGCCACTACACCACGGTGGTGGTCAACCTGGTGCCCACCGAAGATCGCCCCTTGAGCTCCGGCGAGTTCGTCACCAAGTGGCGCGAGGCGACAGGGCCGCTGCCCGTCGCGGAGTCGATATCCTTCGACTCGAGCACCGGCCACAGCTCGCCGCCCATCGACATCGAGCTCTCCCACCGGGACATCGCCTCGCTCGAGTCCGCCGCCGCGGCTCTGGCGGCTGAGCTGAGCACCTTCCCCGGGGTCAGCGATATCGACTCGGGCATCGATCTGGGCAAGCCCCAGTACAACTTCAAGCTCACCGAGCAAGCATCGCTGGAAGGACTCACCTCCGCGGAGCTCGCCGCCCAGGTGCGCGCGGCCTTTTACGGATACGAGGCTCTGAGGCAGCAGCGGGGCCGCAACGAGATACGCGTCATGGTGCGGCTGCCCCGAGCCGAGCGGGAGACGCTCGCCACCATCGACGACCTGGTCATCATCACCCCGAGCGGCGGCGAGATGCCCCTGGCCGAAGCCGCGCAGATCGACCTCGGCCGAGCCTACACCGCCATCAACCGGGTCAACGGGCGGCGCACCATCCGCGTCAAGGCCGACGTAGACGAAAAGCGCGCCAACACGCAGGAGATCATGGGGGCTCTGAGCGCCACGGCGCTGCCCCAGATAGCCGCCTCCCATCCCGGGCTGAGCTATGGCCCGGCCGGTCGACAAAAATCGATGAAGGAGTTCTTCGACTTTCTAAAGCTCGGCTACATGCTGGCCCTGGTCGCGATCTTCGTCTTGATCGCCATTCCGCTGCGCTCCTACGCCCAGCCGCTCTTTGTTGTGATGGTGGCCATCCCGTTCGGCTTCTTCGGTTTGGTGATGGGGCACTTCATCATGGGCTATTCCATCAGCATGATCAGCCTGATGGGGTTCGTCGCGCTTTCTGGAGTGGTGGTCAACGACTCCCTGGTCTTCGTGGCCGCGGCCAACGCCTTCCGCGAGAAGGGGCTTCCCCCGATCGATGCGGCGGTGGCCGCGGGGAAGCAGCGCTTTCGCCCGATCTTGCTCACCTCGCTGACCACCTTCGGGGGGCTGACCCCCATGATCTTCGAGACCTCGGTCCAGGCCCGGATCCTCATCCCCATGGCTGTCAGCTTGGGCTTCGGCGTCTTGTTCGCCACCTTCTTCATCCTCTTGCTCGTGCCCGCCTTGTTCGTGATGATCGAGACGCCCCGGGGCATCCTGCGCTCCCGGTACCGCACCTCGCTCAGAGAAGAACGGGCTCGGGGAGCGGCGGACGCGTGAGACAGGAGAGACCATGACCGCGATCTTCGCTTGTTGCCTCGTGATTTTCTCCACCGTCACCGGGATCGCCCGAGCTGAAGAAGGCGCGAGCGCGCGGGACAGAGCAGCGGTCACGGATGACAGCGACCTCGCCATCGCGCGAGGCCCCTCCATCAACCTGGACAAGGCCATCGCCATGGCCATCGAGCGCAACCTGACCCTCATGGCGGCGCGCACCGAGATCCGGCGCGCGCGCGGCGCCTACGAATCAGCCTGGGGCGCGCTTTTGCCAAGAGTCGAAGGCTCTGTGGTCCTCAACCACGCCGACCACGACGATGTGGCCCAGAGCCTGGGACGTTCCATCGTGATCCGCAGACAAGACAACCTGACCGGCGCCTTGCAGGTGAGCGCCCCGATCCTCTCCTTCGGCGGGTGGATGAGCACCCGCATCGGACGGCTGGGCGTCGAAGCCGCGGAGCTGACCGTGGAAAACGCCCGCCGCGAGCTCACCTTCGCCGTGGCGCAAAGCTACTACCAGGCGCTGACCGCGGGATCCCTCGTCGAGGTTCAAAGAGCCCTGCTCGAGGCCGCCCAGCACAACCTCGCCGTCGCCGTGGCGCGGCTCGCCACGGGGGTCGGCGGTCAGCTGGAGCTCATCCGGGCCAAGGGCGACGTGGTCACGGGGCGTCAGGAGCTCGCCGGCGCCGTCACCGGATACGAGAAGGCCCGGGACGCCCTGGCCATCCTCATCGGCGTGGAGGGCTTGCCCACGCCCGTGGACGCGCCGGCCCCTGCCTTTGTGGATGAACCCGCCGACGACAGCATCGCCGAGCGGCCGGACATTCAACTTGCGAAAAAGAACGTGGAGATCTCAAGGAGCAGCCTGGGAGCGTCGTGGTCTCAGCTCATGCCGATCCTCACCGCGTCGTGGCAGCTCAACCACCAGTTCACCCAGCCCAGCAGCTTCGGCTCCAGCGACCGAACCCGGTGGAACGCCCTTTTGACCTTGAGCGTTCCCATCTACTCCCAGAGCCGCTACGGGGATCTCGACCAGAAGCGCGCGGTCCTCCAGAAGGCGGCCATCGAAAGGGACGACGCCCTCCAAAGAGCCCGCCTGGCCGTCCGGCAAGCCCGCAGGACCCTCGAAAACGAGGTGCGCGCCCTCGAGACCGCCGAGGAGGCCGCCGAGCTCGCCCGGAGCGCGCTGCTCCTCACGCAGACCGCCTACGCCAACGGGACGGGAAACTCCCTGGAGCTCACCGACGCCAGCCGCAACCACCGCCAAGCCGAGGTGCGCCTGGCCATCGCGCGCTTCTCCGTCCAGACCGCCCTGCTCGATCTCCTGAGGGTCGCCGGCAAAGACGTCCCCAGGTAATCCGGCGAGCTCAGACATCCACGGCGCCTTCGACCCGCTGAGCTTCGAGGAGCGCCTTGTAGAGCCCGCCTTTTTTCTCGAGCTCCTCGTGAGTGCCCACCTCGACGAGGCGCCCTCCCGAGATCACCGCGATGCGCCGACACAGCTTGAGGGTCGAGAACCGGTGGGCGATGATGAGGGTCGTGCGGCCCTCGACCACCTGGGCCAGGGCCTTCTGCACCGCCGCCTCGGACTGAGCGTCCAGGGCCGAGGTCGCTTCGTCGAAGACGAAAATAGGCGGATCTTGGAGGATCACCCGAGCCAGCGAGATGCGCTGCTGTTGCCCCCCGGAGAGTCCGGCGCCTCGCTCTCCCACCACCGTCTCGTAGCCTCCATCGAGCTCGGCGATGAACTCGTCGGCGCGAGCCGCCCGGGCTGCCCGCCGGACCTCCGCGTCTGTGGCATCGACCTTGCCCAGGGCGATGTTTTCCTTGACAGAATCGCTGAACAAAAAGACGTCCTGAGCCACGACCCCGATGCTTTTGCGCAGACTCTCGAGCTTTGCGCTGCCGATATCCTGCCCGTCGACCTCTATCCGGCCGCGGCGCGGCTCGATGAACCGCAAGAGAGCATTGACGAGGGTAGTCTTCCCCGCGCCGCTCGGCCCCACGATACCGATGACCTCGCCGGGCGCGATATCGAGGGTGAAGTCCCGGATGATGTCGGCGCCCTCGTCGTAGCCGAGGCTCACGTTGTCAAAGGCGATGCGCCCGCGCTCGACCCTCAAAGGCGAGGCGCCCGCCCGATCTCGCACGACGGGCCGGGTGTCCAGGATCTCGTAGAGTCTGTCCACCGCGGCCCGCGCCATTTGGAGCTCGATGTTGAAACGAAAGATCTGGATCACCGGGTTGTAGAGCATCATGAGATACTGATGAAACGCGATGAGGCTGCCCAGGCTGAGCTGCCCGTCGATGACCAAGAAACCTCCGTACCCCCAAACGAAGAGCGTCAGCGGGATGTCGGTGATGCCGACGGTCAAGAGGTTGACCCCGGCGCCCACCGCTTCGGTCCGGGCGGCGGTGTCGCGAAGGCTCGCGCTGGTGCCCGCGGTTTTGTCTCGCGTTTGTTTTTCGAGGGCCATGGTCTGGATGAGACGCGTGGCCGCCAAGTTCTCCTGGATCCGGGCGCTCAGAGCTTCCCTGCGCTCCTGAAGCGTCCTCGAGATATGGTAGAGCTTTTTTTGAAACAGGGACACGAGCACGATGAGGATGGGAAACACCGCTGCCGAGACCAGGGTGAGCTTCGGGTTGAGCCACAGCAAGATCCCCGCCACGATGACGAGCTGAACAGCCGAGGAGACGAGCTCGAACATCTCCCGAGAGATGATCGACTGCACCCGCCCCACGTCGCTGAGCACCCGGGACAACAGACCGCCGGTCGGGTGCCTGCGAAAAAATCCGATATCGAGTCTCTGCAGGTGGCCGTAGACCTCCATCCGCACGTCGTGCAAGACGCTGTGCTGAAACTTGGCCCCCAAGGCCTGCAAGGCGAAGCCGAGGAGCCGCCCCCCGAAGAGCAGCGCGGCTAAAAGCGCGATGCTCCAAATAAGGTACCCCGAGTTCTTGTCTGTGAGCGCCTCGTCCACGATCTGCCGATAGATGAGGGGCACCGGCACCGCCAAGAGCCTCACGCACAGCACCAGCGCCGCCAGGGTGACCAGCATCCCCAGATGACCGCGCAAAAAGCCGAAAAACCGCCTCAAGTTCCCTCTTTGAGGGCCGGTGCTCCTTTTTCGCTCAGACGATCGCATGCGTTTGCGTCACCCCAAAATATCTTCGCCCTCTTGGGTTCCAGAAGCTGGAAGCGGCATACTAGTCCCGCTGGGCAAAAGTCGCAATATGGCGCAGGAGGGCCTCACCACGGCTGTTTTTCCGGCACGAAACCGCTTAGGGTTCGCCCTTTCCCCGATAAAGGAGCTTCTTGCCTGCCTGTGTCTCGAGGCCATGCTATGCTGTGCCTTCGATGGGCTATCGTTTGTTTCTCTTCGTTTTCTTCTTCTCCACAGCCGCGCTGTGGCCGCTCGGCTCCTTGGGCAGTGACCTCTC
>JAABTR010000496.1 GCA_011389755.1 Deltaproteobacteria bacterium
TCCCTGGAGAACAGCGCCGGGGATTTCGGATCGAAGTAGACCCATCGCACCTCGCCGCCTGCGGCCAAATCGAGGTAGAAACCACCCCCGAAAGTTTCAAAAAAAAGCATGCGATAACGCAGCTCTGCGCCCAAAAAAAACGAATTCCGTTTCGCAAGGACCACTCCGCGCCCCCACTCATCGTCTTGCAGACTCACCCTGTCGGTGTCGGTGGTGCTTGAAAACCCCGAGTGCACGGCGAGGCTCAAGCGGTCCCAAAACGTAACCCCTGCTTCGACCCGCAGCTCCACTCCGGTGCCCGCGGGGCCGCGAAACCGGGGACCCGCCCTCAACCCGAAAAGAGGCGCCACCGCCGCGCCGAGCTCCCCGGCGCCACTTCGGATCACGTCGAGCTCCACAGCCTGGTGATTCATGGCGACAACAGCCACCAGCCGGCCCTGCTCGTCCAGCACCAAGGTCCCAGGGGGGACCATGCCCGCCAGATCACCACCGGTCTCGTACTCCGAGACCACCAGGGTCTTGTAGTTCGAAATCACAGGCATGGGCCCTGGGATCAGGTGGACCACGTGGTAGGCCTCTCCCAGGCGCAGCTCCGTGGTCCCCAGGGCAAGAGGTGTCCCCGTCGCCGGCTCGGGAAGCTTCGCGACGTAGAACTTCATGACGTGCTGCTGGGCGTAGACCCTGATGGACTCTCGCGGCACATCGATCCAGTCCTTCTGGCCCAACCCGCGGACCCCAATATCCCTGCCGGGCTCGGAGAAGACGCCGGCAAAAAGCACCGTGCTGCGATCTCCCATCAAAACCCCAAAAGAGGTCATCGGGCCCGAGCGCACCTTTACGAACGCTGCGCGCAGTGCTTCTTTCGTAAGAGACAACCGTTTTGCCGGCGCTGGGCTTTGCTTTTCTTCATCGGACGCCGCGGCGCTTTGCGTCTCGGCCTCGGCGCCCGACTCGGCCCGGGCCGCCTCGCCTCGAGGAGCCTCCTGCGCACGAGCACCGGTCACAGGAGTCAGCGCGCAACAAACGACCCATACGAATAAAGAAGAACGAGACATTTCGACCACAACCTCCCTTTTCTTGCTCCCAATGAGCCCCAAGCGACCGCGGCGGCCACCGAAAAAAATCACCACGACTTTTTATTCTCCCATAGACACGAGCGACCCGAATATCAACCGGGAAAGAGCGGGTTGTAGTGGACGGCCTTCGTCGATTTGATGATGTATCGACCTCCAAGCTTCTTGAGATATCGACCTAGAGGCATCAACTTTATTGAAAGAGAATGGGCAGACCAAGGAGGTCCGATGATATTGCAGAAGATGAGCGCCCCCGAAGCAGTCGTCGCAGCGTTGCAAAAAAGATGGGCCGAGGTTTCCCCTTCCCGGGAGCTCGGTGCCGATTCCTCACTGCTCGCGCCCATTCCCGACTGGCGCCTGAGGATTTCCATACCGTTCCCCCAAAGCTGGCCTCCCGCGGGCACCCCGTCCGTCGTCTTCTACGGGTTCGCGTCTCGCATCGGCGTGGGCATGCCCGATGGGGAGGAGGTCACGAGCCCCTGGGCCCGTTGCGTGCTCAAACCAGGCGCTGCGCCGTGGATAGAGCTCCTGCGGGCCAGCATCAAATCGGCCGGGTATGAAAGCGTCAGGATGCTCTCTCCCGAGGAAAAGGAGCTGCAAGGAGCCGAGGAACAACTGGCCGCGAGCCTCGACGAGCTTCTATCGACCGACCTGCGAAGCAGCACCGAGATCCAGGCGCCCCGGCTGCGGGAGTACTACCGCATCTGGTGCCGCAGCAACTACCTCGTCAGTCAGGACATCGCCGAGAAACACCCCGCGTTTTTTCTTTGGCTGGGGCTGCGTTAATTTCAGGCGGCGGATAACTAAAAAAAGCAACCTGGGGGCGCTCTAGAGATAGATTTGAAGCTTGCGCCTGTACTCGCGGATGAGCTCATGGTCGTCGCCGAGATCTTCGAATATGGCGAGAATGGAACGACGCGCGGCGTCGTCTTTGTACTTTCTATCGCGCCTCAAAAGCTCGATGAGCTCATCGAGGGACTCGCGATAGCGGCCCTTTGAAAACAGCAGCCCCGCTAGCGCATACCTGGCCGGAGAGTCGCCCGACAGCGCCTGCAGGTCGACTCTCAGCCCCTCTTCGCCGGCTCCCTCGGACGCCTCGAGCAAGGCGATCCGCTGACGCACGGCTTCGGCGCTCGTCCGCAGAGAAGATGCCTCAGGCAGCTCATCCAAGAGGTCTCGCCCTTCTTTGTAGTGGCCGGTCATCGACTTGGCCTTTGCCAGGAGCAGCAGGGCCTCTTCATGGTGCTGCGGATCGTCGCGAAGCGCGAGCAGCAAGGCGATAGCTTCGTCGGGCCTGCCTTGTGCCAGGAGGCTTTTGGCTGACAAAAGAGCCTCCTTCTCATCGTTCGGGATGAGATCGTCCAAAAAAGCGTCGATCGATTTTTTGTCCTTGGCCCCCACGAACTCACCCACCACCTCGCCTTTGACGAACGCTTTGACGGCCGGGATCCCCCTTATCCCGAAATTCGAGGCCAGCTCGGGGGCTTCGTCGACATTGACCTTCACAAGCCGAACTCTCCCCCCCCGCTCCTCGACGCACGCCTCCAGCGTCGGGGTCAGGGCCCGGCACGGCCCACACCAGTCGGCCCAAAAATCGACGATCACCGGCGCGTCGAAGCTCTGCTCGATGACCTCTTGCTCAAACGTCTGGGCCCCAGCCTGAGTGATCCATTCGTTCATATGTCAACTCCTACTTTTGAGTTTCATCACTCTTCGTAGATCATCTTCCGGGTCATCCCGCCGTCGATGACAAAGTTCGCCCCCGTGATAAACCCTGCGTCTTCGCTCAGTAAGAACGCCACCGCCCGCGCCACGTCTTCCACCTTGCCCACGCGCCCCACCAGGTGCTGCTCATTGTCCCTGGCGCTTGTGGGATCGACGCTAACCTTGACCGCGCCTTGCCGGGTCCGCACGTCGATCCAGCCCGGGCTTATGCAGTTGACCCGCACGTGGGGGGCCAAGCTGCTCGCCAAGGCGTGGGTCAGGGCCACGAGCCCCCCCTTCGAGGCGCTGTAGGCCTCGTTGCCCGGCTGCGACATGGTCGCCCGCGTGGACGCGATGTTCACGATGGCGCCGCGAGTCTGTCGCAGGTGAGGCGCGGCCGCGCGCGCCAAAAGAAAGGCCCCGGTGAGGTTGACCGACAAGACCCGCATCCAATGCTCCAGGGTCTCGTCGGCCAGGGGCCGAAAGTCGGATATCCCCGCGTTGTTGACGACCGCGTCCAGGCGGCCCGACCGGGCGAGCACCTCGGTGACGAGGCTATCCACGGCGCTCTCGTCGGCGACGTCGGTGGGGTAAAAACGCGCCTTGTTCCCGCTCGATATGAGCCGCTTGGCAAAGGCGACACCGATATCGGCGTCGGAATCCGCTATCGCCACATGCATCCCTCGGCGCGCGAGGTCTTCGGCGATGCCCTGGCCGATTCCCTTGGCGCCCCCAGTAACAATGACCACCTTTCGTTCGGATTCGTGCTTTGTCATGTGCACAGATTAACCCTCGGCCCGGCTGTGGCAACCGGCGAAAGGTCGAAGGCGCGCAACGCGAGGCGATTCACTCGGCGGCGCAGGCCGCCGACAAAGAAGAGGCGATCCACCCGCCGCCCAACACCTCGTCTTCGCGGTAGAAGACAACCGCCTGGCCCGGCGCCACCGCGTCTTGCGGCTGCTCGAAGAGCACCACGGCCCGCCCGTCGTCTTCGACGCTCAACGTGGCCGGCACCGCCCGGTGGCGGTACCGTATTTGGACGCGGCAGCTCAAAGACTCGTCTTTTTGCGGCGCGCGGGTCCCGAGCCAGCTGAGGTCTTCGGCCACGAGCCCCTTCGAGGCGAGCCTTTGGGGATCGGCGCTCACCTGGATGTCGCCGGTGGCGGCCTCGATATCGGTGACGTAGGCCCGGGTCCCAAAGGCGATGCCGAGCCCCTTTCTCTGCCCCACTGTGTAGCGGTGAATGCCTTTGTGAGGCCCGCGCCTCGAGCCGGCGTCGTCGACAAAGGAGCCTTCGACGAGCCTCCCGCTGAACCGCACGCGCAGCCCCTCGGCAAAGCCTCCTTCTGGATACGAAAAACACGCATCCTGGCTCTCCTTGCGCTCGGCGTTTCGAAACCCGTGCTGCCTCGCGAGCTCCCGGACCTCGGGCTTGCTGAGGCCTCCCAAGGGAAACAGCACGCGGCGAAGCTGCTGCCCTTCAAGCGAGAACAAGAAATACGACTGGTCCTTATTGGCGTCCAAGCCCCGCATCAGCCTCGGTCCGTCTTCGGCGTCGCGATCCACGACCCGAGCGTAGTGTCCCGACGCGACGAACTCGGCCCCGACCTTGTCGGCGAAACGCATCAAGAAGCCGAACTTAACCGCCCGGTTGCAGTGAACGCAGGGGCTCGGCGTCCGGCCCCGCTCGTACTCGGTCCACGCCGGCCTCAGCACGTCCCGCTCGAACTCCTCAGCACAGTCGAGGGTGTAGTGGGGGATCCCCAAGCGCCCGGCCACCGCGCCCGCCTGCTCGGCCGCGCCCACGCCGCAGCACCAATTGACGCTCGCGTCGTCGTCGCAGGGGCGAAACAAGAGGGTGACGCCGATGACCCGAAAGCCCCGCTCCACGAGGAGCGCGGCGGCGACGCTCGAGTCCACGCCCCCGCTCATGGCGGCGAGGACCGTCCCTTTGTGATCGCTCATAACAGCACCTCGAAACTCACACCCCCCGCAAAGGGGTGGTCGCGCGCATTTTTTTAACGACACGGGCCAGGCTCTCGGCGGCTCGAGTTGCCTGCGCTGGGGTGTTCGAGCGGCCGAAACTCACCCGCAAGGCGCCGTGGGCGCGGTGGGGCTCGTACCCCATGGCCACGAGCACGTGGGATGGATCCCTCGAGTTCGTTTGACAGGCCGCGCCGGTGGAGACCGCGATCCCTTCGAGATCCAAGGCTATCATGACCGACTCCCCCTCCACACCGTCCATGAGCAGGCTCGAGGTCCCCGGCAGCCGCGCCGCATCCTTTGCGACCACCTCCACGCCTTCGAGACGCTCCAGGACTTCGGCTTCGAAGAGATCCCGAAGGGTCATGAGCGCGTCCGCGTCGGCTTCAAACCGCTGCGCCGCCATCTCACACGCCTTGCCCAGCCCGGCGATGGCGGCAGTGTTGTGGGTGCCGGCCCGCAGCTCTCGCTCTTGGTGACCGCCTCGAGCCACGGCGCGCGGGAGCACGCCGCGGCGCACGTAGAGCGCGCCCGCACCTTTGGGTCCGTAGATCTTGTGCCCCGAGATCGCCACGAGGTCCGCGCCGAGCGCCTCCACGTCGACGGCCAGCTTCCCGAGCCTCTGGACCGCGTCGCTGTGCATCCAGGCACCCGCTTCACGGGCGATGGCCCCGGCCTCGCGGACCGGCTGCAGGGTTCCCACGTCGTTGTTCGCCGCCATCACCGAGACTACGGCGGTGCGATGGTCGACAATTTTCTTCAAGCTCGCGAGCTCCACGGCGCCGTTTTTGTCGACGGGAGCTATCTCCACGGTTCCGCCGAGCTCTTCGACGAGGGCGGCGGCTCCCAAAACAGCCTGATGCTCCACGGCCGAGACCACCACCTTGGGGCGGCTGTCACGCCGCGCCAAGAAGGCGCCGACCAGGGCCAGGTTGTCCGCCTCGGTGCCTCCGCTCGTAAAGACGATCTCCTCGGGCTCGGCCCCTACCGCCTGAGCGACCCGCTCTCGAGCCAGCTCGACGATGCGGCTGGCGCCCTGCCCCCAATCGTGAATGCTCGACGGATTCCCGAACGCGCCGGTCAGCGCGGGCATCATCTCCTCGAGGACCCGCGGATCCAAGGGCGTCGTCGCGTTGTGATCGAGATATATTCTGGAATCGCTCATACCGCACCATCGCCCAAAAAACATCCACCCATCGGATGGATTTTGCTCGGGTGGACAGTACAAAATTCCCAGTGAACGTCAAGATGGTCCGGCTTTAGCATGAAATGGTCTCCCGGATTCGGAATCACCGAGCGGTGGAGGGGGCGAGGCTTCTTTGGATTCCAGCCGCGAGGCGTCTGGCTTGGGCGGGCGTCAGCATGGGCCGGTAGGGTTTCGGCTTATCGTCCGTCTTCCAGATGGGATCCGAAGGCCCGGGGGTCATCAGATTTCCGCCCTCGGGGTCGTGGGGCACGCCGAAGTAGTGGCACAGCTCGTGGGCCACTACGGGCGGCTTGGCGCGGCCGGTCAGGTAAACCCACCGGCGGCCCCGCAGCGCGGGATCGCTCCCGCGATAGCGCCAGTGGACTCCCATCAGATTGTAACTGGGCACGTCCACATCCTGGACTCTCTTCATGACCAGGACCGTGATCTCATCGGGGTCCACGAACCGAGCGAGCCGATGGCGGTCGAGACGGGTTTCGAGCTCGCACTTCTTGGGTGAAAAGGTGTCAATCTCCGCGCGGAGCACGAACCCGTGAGGCTCGAAGATATCGTTGGCCCCCTGCAGGTGACGTCGCACCCACTCGGTGGAGCG
>JAABTR010000497.1 GCA_011389755.1 Deltaproteobacteria bacterium
CCGGTTCCCTTCACCTGCGAAGGTCTTCCCAGCGAAACCCTGCCGACCGGCGCCATGCACTACTTCTATGCTCCGAACGCAGCGGCGGCCAATGGCGGCTTCAGCGTGGCGACCAGCGCCGACCAAATCGATCACATCTTGAATGCCGACACCGACACTCTCGAGGGGCTCAACAGCATGGTCGCCCGGGTTGCCGATGAATATGCGCAGGACGGATACAACATCGCGTTCGCTGACATCTCCTCTTCGTCCACCAATGGCGTCCACTGGGACTGCATTCATCCCTCCGACGCCGGCCACGATGCGATCGCCGATATCGTGATCGACACCATCGAGGATATCGACCACCGCGGCCATCACGGCCATCGCGGCCATCACTGAATCATTGAGAGCTGCGTTCACATCATCGAATAAGCGACGATTCCCACCACCGAGGCGGCCCACAACACGACCAGGTTGATGCGGACCCAGTCCGAGTTGCGTTTGAGCCTGCGGGAATTTGCGATGAGCCCGGCTCCGGCCACGACGAGCCCGAAGAGCAGCACATAGAACAGGTAGCTTAGTATTCGGCCGTCCCATGTGGTCCTCATGCCGAGGTGAGCGTCCCAAGCAAAAAAGGACTCCGGCTGGGCCGCTGCGAGAAGAAAAAAGGCCCCGACGAGGGTCAACACGCTCACCGCGCTGCAGCCCTTGAGCGCCAGTGAAACGAGGTCCCTCCTTGTCTTTCGGCGTTCGATGGCCAACGGCGGCATACTCATTTCCATGGAGCACCTCCTTGGAAGACGACTCTTGTAATGAAAGACTGTCGGGGACGAGTTGGAGCTGTCTGGTCGGCGAAAGAATAGAAATCCGTAGTTCACCCCACAACGCACCGCGTCTTCCACGCGGACCGTTTCGCCGTCCTTTGTTGTCCCGACTCGCCCCCGGCCCCTCGGACTGTTCTGCCTGACTCCTAGAACAACATAATCATGCTGGCCGGAGCAAGAAAGCCAAGAGGTCGCAGAATGTGAGATAAACACGCAGATTGTCTGTGCGTGTCGCGTACAGATCAGTTTTTAGCAGCCCCTGGTCATATCGCGGGCAAAGGCTTCGACGGCTTGCTCGTCGAACTTGGAGACATTTTGGGAGACTTTGGCCACCTTTTTGACAATGGCCCGCTCGATGAAGCTCATCTTTTCGAAGAGCAGCTCGCCGCCGAAAAGGCCTATGCAGCAGGCTCTTGCTCTCAGCCGTTCGGCAAAGGCCTCTTCGAGCTGGGTTTGTCTTTTCGGGCCTTCGAACATGCAGCACAGGTATAGACCGAGGCGCTTTTTTTCGAGCGCTTGCGCGTTTTGTTCGCAGTAGCGCTGGAGTTTGCTCTGCAGGCGGCCGGCGTGGATGGATCCTCCGATGATCACGGTGTCGAAGTCCTCGAGGTCGATTTCCCCGGACCGCTCGATCGGCTGGACGGTCACCGGGGGCGGCAATCGCTTCTCGAGCATCGCCGCGGCTTTTTTCGTGCATCCGTGTTTTGTGGCGTAGAGAATCAATGTGGTCACGATGAACCTCCCAGATGTCTAAATTACAGACTTGACGAAAATATATGCCTTTTTATGATGGCCGATGAGTTCGAAAGCGCAGGCTCACATATTCACCGACGCCTCGCTGACAGCCGAGCCTTCAAAGAGCAGGGAGCAAGATACGATGAAAAACAACAACACGGCAATCGCCCTGGCGATCTGTTTTATGATGAATTTTTTACTCCCCTCTTGCGGCGGGGAAGAGGGGGTCGAAGTCAGCGAGGAAGACTCCTTTGAGGACACGACCTCTTTGGGGACCGCTGATGACGCGAAGGAGCAGACCGACTCCTCGACCTCAAACAGCGAACCTGACAGTGACGAGCTCCCTGTACAAGAAGAGGAGGTCGCCCTCGACCCGGATCGCGAGCGCGCCTCCCACGACCCGATCCTCATCGACGGAAACGAAGACTTCGCGGCCCAGGCCGCTGCCGAGGGATGGCCGGGCGACGGCACACAGGGCGACCCGTACATCATCGAAGGGTTGGAGATCGACCTCGAAAAGCAGGGCAAGGGCGCCATCGACGTGCGAAACACCGACGTGCATTTCATCATCCGGGACTGTTATCTTCACAACGGCGGTCAGGCGTGGCTCAACTCGAACGCTCAAGGTTACGGCATCATCGCGCGCAACGTTCGGAACATGCGGGTCGAGCGGACTATCGCGGTGGAGTGCTTCGAAGGGATCTGGCTCAAGGGGACACAAGACAGCGTGTTGCACTTTAACGACGTGTCTCACAACTCAGGGCACGGCATCTCTTTTGAGAGCTCCCACCGCAACACCGTCGAGTACAACCTCTGCCGCAAGGAACGCGATGACGGGATCCTGGTGGGGCGCGGCTTCGGGGCCAGCGACGAGAACATTATTCGCCACAACGTGTTCGCCGAAAACGGCACGTCGGGGCTCAACCTGTCGGCGGGGAGCCGGAACGTCATTTATGGAAATGTCTTTGACGAGGGCAACGGCATGCACGTGATGGCCATCGTTAAAAACAACACTCTTTATAACGAGGAGACCGGGAGCGGTAACTGGTGGCACGGCCACACCTCACCGGACGAAGACAAAGACGGTATCGTGGACGAGCCCAAAAAGACCAGCGCCGGCCCGGACAACTACCCTCTGGTCACGAAGCCCAGCACCGTCCCGAAGCGATGAGCCTCACGCATCAAGCGGTTTGTCCCCGACACCTCGAGGAGCCAAGGGGGCCCGCGGCCGGGACTTCGCGATGAAAACGACCCCGAGTATCAGCCAGATGAGACAAAAGACCTGGCCGTAAGAAAAAGTATTCGACCAAAACATCCCTCGATCGGCGTCGCCTCTGTAGATCTCGACCAAAAATCTCGAGATCGCGAAGACGATCGCGACTGTACCAAAAGCCGCGCCATCTCTGCGCATGTGCCGGTAGACGACCAGTCCAGCGGCAAAGGCTGCGAAATTTCCCAGCGCCATGTAGATCTGGGTCGGGTGCAGGGGCAGGCCCAAAAGACTCGCGGGCACGAGGCTGCGGGGGTCGTCGAACGTGACCGCCCACCAAAGCTCTGACGAGACCTCGCCGTAGTCGCACCCGGCAAAAAAACAGCCCAAGCGCCCGATGACCATGGCCAAGCTATAGGCGATGGCCGCGACATCCAAAAAAATCCTCGGGGACTGCTTCGTCGAGCGGGCCGCCCAAGCCGCGCCCGCGTAGCCGCCGGCCAGGCTGCCCCATGAGACGAGCCCCCCCCGCCACACGGCGAGCGCCTCGGCGGGTTGAGAGGCGAAGTGGGACGCGTGCACGAGGACATAGACGAGTCGGCCGGAGATGAGCGCCGCCACAAAGCCCCAGCCGATGCCCGCGGCGATGGAGGCCAGAGGCGCTCTTCGCGACAGAAGAAGGCCCCTGCCCAAGATAACCGCGGCGATGAACCCCAAAAACGCCAGCACGTTCCAGGTCTCTAAGGCGGTGGTGTGGAAATCCGCAATGACAGGGTGCATGAGTGGCTCCGGGTTCTGTGTAACAAGACCGCCGTGCGTGGGCACAACGCGTCGCGGCGAAAAATGAACATAGACCGGTGAGTGGCGTCAATCAAAGAGTGCTCGTGTTACGAAAGCAAAATATCGTAATAAAATTCCGAGAATAAACGACATCGACTAAAAAAAATTTCGCCCCAAACGGTCGTCTCTGAGAAGTGGTAGTACAGTAAAAAAGTTCACAGCAGCCCAGCGGGCTCGAGGTTGCGACGGTCTGGCTAACATTATAAGAATATTTCGGTAATTGGTTGTGTGAAAATTTTCACTGAGAACTGTTTCGCAGCTTGCCTTTCGCTGTTGATATATGAAGACATTTTCTTCTATTTTTGAATCGCGGTTACGCCGGTGTTCGAGACACCGTTTGGTGGTTGATTTTCTTAAGCCATTTCGATAATGGAAGGCACATGCTTTGGGTATCACAGGCACAGGAACACCGCTGGTTTGTTGTCGCTTCCTCGTGGTCATCGCGGACAGTTGATAGAGGCCAGCTAAACAGGGTTTGTGGTTTTCAACACTCATGACACAAAGCCGAGGTAGTTCATGGGAGAAAATCTCGAGAAGGTCATCAAGGAAATCTGTGATCTGAACGGCAACGACCGCAGCCGAATGATGGATATCGTTCGGGCGGTCCAAGAGCGGTTCGGTCACGTGTCCAGCGAGGCGATGAATCTTATCGCCGCACAGGTGAAGTCCCACCGTGTGGAGGTCGAGAGCGTCGTGTCGTTTTACTCTTTTTTGTCGGAGAAGCCCAAGGGCAAATTCGTCATCCGGCTCTGCAACGACATCGTCGACAAGATGTACGGTGCCGAAAAGGTGGCGGATGCGTTCCGCGAGGAGCTGGGGATCGAGTTTGGCGAGACCACGCCGGACGGCCAGTTCACCCTCGAATGGACGCCCTGCATCGGCATGCCCGATCAGCCGCCCGCGGCCATGATCAACGACAAAATCCTGACATGGTTGTCTAGCGATTCCGCCCGCGAAATCGTTCAGACGCTCAAGGAGCAAAGTAGCGTCGACAAAATCAAACACACGCTCGGAGACGGCAACAACGCCCACCCGCTCGTGAAGTCGATGATCATGAACAACATCAGGGAAAAAGGCGCGGTGATCTTCGCGGATCTCGAGCCGGGCACCGCGCTGCACAAAGCGCTGGCCATGTCCCCGGTGGAAGTCATCAAGGACATCAAGACCTCACGTCTGCGAGGCCGCGGCGGCGCCGGCTTCCCCACCGGGATGAAGTGGGAGTTCACCCGCGGTGCAGAAGGTACGAACAAGTGCATCATCTGCAACGCGGACGAAGGCGAGCCGGGCACGTTCAAGGATCGCGCCATCCTCACCGAGAAAGCCGACCTCATGTTCGAGGGCATGACGATTGGTGGTTACGCCATCGGCGCGAGCACCGGTATCGTCTACCTGCGCGGCGAGTACGCGTACCTGCGCTCCTATCTCGAGAAGGTGCTGGCGGACCGGCGGGAGAAGAACCTGCTCGGCCAAAACGTCATGGGCAAGCAGGGATTCAACTTCGATATTCGCATCCAGATGGGCGCAGGCGCCTACGTGTGCGGTGAAGAGACCGCCCTCATCAGCTCCTGCGAGGGGCTGCGCGGCGATCCCAAGAACCGCCCGCCGTTCCCGGCCCAAAAGGGTTATCTCGAGCGGCCGACCGCCGTCAACAACGTCGAGACCTTCTGCTGCGTGGCCCGCATCCTCGAGAAGGGGCCGGGCTGGTTCGCGGAGATGGGCTCGGAGGGCAGCTGCGGGACCAAGCTCCTCAGCGTCTCTGGAGACTGCAAGTCCCCCGGCGTCTACGAGCTCCCCTTCGGCATCACCGTCGGGCAGATGCTCGAGAAGGTCGGCGCCGAGGATGCCTACGCGGTCCAAATGGGCGGTCCTTCGGGATCTCTCATCGGCAAAGCCGACTTCGGCCGCAAGATCTGCTACGACGATCTCGCCACCGGTGGGGCGGTCATAGTCTTCGGTCAGGGCCGCAGTCCGCTGAAGATCGCCCACGCGTTCATGGACTTCTTCTGCGAGGAGAGCTGCGGATACTGCACACCGTGCCGTGTCGGTAACGAGCTGCTCAAAGAGCGTCTTGAGGTCATAATGGACGGCAGAGGAGAACCCGAGGATCTCGATTATCTCGAGAAGCTCGGAGAGACGGTCAAGCTCTCCAGCCGTTGCGGTTTGGGACAGACCTCTCCGAACCCGGTCCTCTCTTCGCTCAAGAACTTTAGAGACGACTATGCGAAACTCGTGAAGAAGAGCGTGGACGGAAAGCAGCGTTCCTTCGATATCCGCAAAGCCGTGAGCGTTGCGGAAGAGGTGCAGGGACGCAGGTCCGTGAGCCACGGAGAATAAGGAGAAGATTCCAAATGAGCGATACGATTAAGTTCAACATCGATGGAGTCGAGATAGAGGGAAAGCCGGGGCAGACCATCATGCAGGCTGCCGACGACGCCGGCGTCTACATCCCCCGCCTTTGCGCTCACAAAGATCTCGCGCCCTTCGGTAGCTGCCGCGTGTGCACTGTGAAGGTCAACGGCCGTCCTCAGGCCGCTTGCACCCAACCCGTGACTCCCGGCATGAACGTCGAAAGCGAGACCAAAGAGCTCATCGATATCCGCAGGAACCTGGTCGAGATGCTTTTCGTCGAGGGTAACCACTTTTGTCCGTTTTGCGAAAAGAGCGGCAACTGCGAGCTGCAGGCGGTTGGATATCGGCTTGGCATGACCTCGCCCAAGTACCCCTACTTGTTTCCCAAGAGGGAAGTGGACGCAAGCCACCGGGAAATCTACATCGATCACAACCGGTGCATCTTGTGCGCACGGTGTGTCCGGTCGTCCAAGGATCTCGACGGCAAGAATGTCTTTCAGTTCGTGGAGCGCGGCGCTCACAAGCGGGTTGCTTTCAACTCAGACGCCAACTTGGCCGGCACCGATGTGAAGGTCACGGACAAGGCCATCGA
>JAABTR010000498.1 GCA_011389755.1 Deltaproteobacteria bacterium
AGGACCACGAGCAGCCCCCGCGCCGCTTTCGCCACGTCTTTTCGGCGCCCCCAATCGATGAACAGTGCGGCTCCCCGGCCGGCGTACAGCGCCAGAAAAGGCCCCACCGTCAGTCGATAGTGGGCGAGGACGAAAAAGCCGAGCAAGGACACCGCGTACACGACCAGCATCCCCCACACGGGCATCGTCTTCCAGGCGCTGCGCCCCGCACCCAAGAGGGCCGCCGCCGCAAAGGGCAGCACCCATCCAAACGTGGGCAAAGGCAGCTGCAGAACCTCAGAGAAACGCCGGGACTCGGCGAAGCTGCGGCTGTTGCCCGGCTCAAAGTCCCCCACCGCGAGGAGCGCCTTTTTCCCCAGCAAGGCGAGCCAGCTTTTAGGATTTTTTTTAACGTGCTCCCAGGTGCGGCGAAACCAAAACCCAGAGACCTCAGAAGGAGACAGCGCGCGACCGGTCCGAGACTCGGCGAATGTGGCAAACGCGCGCTTTTGCTCTTCGGGGTGGTCGGCCTGCCAGGGAGCGAACGGCTCGGGCACCACAAACTGACCGTTGGCGCTCGGGCCATTGCCGATGTAGAAATTGATCCCCGCCGAGGAGCTGACCACCACGAAATCCCCCGCCGCCACGTTGTGCACAGTGGCCGGCGCCACCGCCGCCGCCGCCGCGAGAGCAAAAACCGCGGGCCCGAAAATTTTTCGCAAAGAGGTGGTCTGGCCCGCGGCGAACCAAGCAAAGGCCATGCCCAGAGGCACGAACAGAAGAACGTTCGGACGCACGAGCGCGGACAGCCCGATGAGAAAACCGGAGACGAAGAGCCGCGCCAGCGGTCTCTGGGAGCCCGAAGACCCCACGAGCACAAAGACCGCCGCCACATTGAGAAACGACTGCAAGGCACAAGAGTGCAGGATCGTCTCGTAAAAGATGGCAGGCGCATAACACGCCCAGACGAGCCCCGCCCCCAACCCCGCCGCCGGGCCGAAGAGCGCGCCGCCCGTCCGCCGAAGCAGCACGGCCGTCAGGGCTCCCAGCACCGACTGGACGACTTTGGCCGCGAGCATGGAGGGGCCGACCAAGGCGTAGAGCCCGGCTAAAAACCAAGAATACATGGGGGCGATAAAGAAAACCTCCGCGACCGCGCCCTGCCCGGTCGCGAGCTCACTGGCGCGCTGGTGATAGAACGCGGGATCCACGGACGGCAAGGTGAAATAAGGATCGGCGCCGGCGCTGGAGCCCAGGTGCCAGAGCCGAAGGCCCAGGGCGACGCCGAAAACGATCAGATCGGCCCGCCCGGCTCGGCCGGTCGGCCCTATCTCTTTTGTCAAACCGGCAACCGTCTTCGCGCCAATCGTTTGTCTCACCTGTGCCACCCAGGACATCTTATCCGCTATCGGCCCCGCTCCCAAGCCTCGTTATAGTTGTTCTCCTCGCACAAATGAGCTGCTATATTGCGCCCATGAGTCGCGCCATCCGCATGTTGCAGGACCGGGGAAGCATCTCCCGCGCCCAACTCGAGCAAGCCACGTTGCTTCAGGGGCGTTACGGTCAAACCTTGAGCTTTCACCTCATAACAGCAGGAGCCCTCGACGAGAACGACTTCGCAGATTTTGTCGAACGTCACTTTCCGGGCCGGCGCTGGCCGCGTCGCAAGCTCAAGAGCATCCCCCGGCACGTGATTTCGGTCATCCCGGCGCGGCTCGCCGCGAACGTGCGCATCTTGCCGGTAGAGCTCGAAGACGACCGGCTGCTCCTCGGCATCACCGACTCGAGCCGCTCCTATGTCCTCGAAGAAGCCTCCTACCAGACCCGCTGCCATGTCAGCCCGGTGATCCTCACGGAGTCTGAGATGACCTGGGCGCTCGAGCATTACCACGGTATCGCGACGCGGACCGGACCACCGCACCCCTTGGTCCAAGACGTGCAGACGGACGAGCACGCCTTCACCCCGGCTCGCACCACCCCGCCGTCCGTGGTGGTGCACAAGCCCATCGTGCTCGGGCGCGTCGAAGACACCGCCGTGCGCCGTCCACCGCGAGCTCGGCCCGAGCCCAAAACCTCGTGGCGCCCCGAGACTCTCGCGGACAGCATCCGCAGCTCGTCGCGCACTCCAGCGCCAAAGCCAGATCCCCACCCCCGCGGCTGCGTGGCGCTGGCTTCACTCGTCGCCGATATGATTCTCGATAGAGACTCAAGAGCGCCAAGCGATATCCCCAAAGATGAAAACTCCTTTTCCTCTATCCCTGCATCTTCGACCGAAGATGCGGCTGACAGCCTCATCGAACGCGGTCGTCGTCGCGACGGGATCATCGACATGGCCCTCGACCAGCTGCTGCATTTCTCCGCCCGCGCGGCCTTTTTCGTGGTCAAGGAGGATCGTATCCGGGGTTATTCCATCAAGGGCGCGCTGACCCATACAGAGGCGGTGCGTTCGTTTTGGATCCCCACCACCACGTGTTCGACCCTCGGCGACGCCGTCTTGCAAGGACGCATTTACTTGGGACGGCTGGGCACCAGCCCGGCGGACAGCATCTTAGCGGCCTCCTTGGGCGGACGGCCTTCCCGTGTGCTCATCATCCCGGTCAAAATCGGCCACCGGGTGGTGTGCCTGCTTTACTGTGACGGCCTGACCATCGACGTGCCGCCTGGGCACACGCTCAAGCAGCTCGCCGAGACCGTCGGTTCGAGTCTGGCCGAGCTCATTACTAAAAACTAAAAACACCACGAGGAGAGCGACATGGCCTCCGGGGAAAAAGCTCACGCGAGCGAGCCCGCTACTTGGCGCCGGGAGATCGTGGCCGGGTTGACGACCTTTTTTACGATGGCCTACATCGTCGTGGTCAACCCAGCGATCCTGTCGCAAGCCGGGATGCCGCTCGAAGACGTCTTCTTCGCCACGTGTGTCGCAAGCGCGTTCGCCACCGTCATCATGGGCGCTTACGCTCGCTATCCCTACGGATTGGCGCCCGGGATGGGGCTCAACGCCTTTTTCGCCTTCACCCTGTGCGGCACCATGGGGGTCAGCTGGCAGACCGGATTGAGCGCCGTGCTCGTCGCCGGAGTCATCTTCTTGCTGTTATCGCTCATCGGGCTGCGGGAGAAACTCATCGCCTCTGTCCCGGCCCCGCTCGTGCGGGCCATCGCTGCCGGCCTGGGGCTTTTCATCACCTTCATCGGGCTGCAGCACGCGGGGATCGTCGTCGATCATCCCGAGACCCTCGTGGCTCTCGGCGAGCTATCCAGCGCTCCCACCGCCGTGGCGATCCTGGGGCTCGTCGTGACCGCCGCCCTCGTCGCGGCCCGCGTGCCAGGGGGCATCCTCATCGGCATCGCAGCGACCACCATCGCAGCTGTGGTCGCCGGGCTCGCCCAGCCTCCCGAAAACATCTTCCAGGTGCCCAAGCTGCCCACGCAGACCCTGGGGGCCGCGCTCTGGTCGTTCGCGGATTTTTCCACGCCGGAGCTGTGGCTGGCGGTCTTCACCCTCTTGTTTGTGGACCTCTTCGACACGATGGGGACCCTGGTGGCGCTCGGTTACGCCACCGGGAGCATCGACGAACAGGGACGGATGCCCCGCGCCTCTCGGGCTTTCACCGCGGACGCGGCCGGCACCATCGCCGGCTCCTTGCTGGGCACCAGCACCGTGACCAGCTTCATCGAGAGCGCGTCCGGGGTCGTGGCCGGCGGGCGCACCGGGCGCACCGCTTTCGTCGTGGCGGCGATGTTCCTCTTGACGCTGCCGCTGTTCCCCCTCATCGCGGCCATCCCCGCCGTCGCCACCGCCCCGGCCCTCATCGTCGTCGGCGCGCTCATGTTCTCGGGCGCGGCGGACATCGACTGGAAGGATCCCGTCATCGCGATACCGGCCCTCGCCACCGTCATCGTCATGCCCGCGACCTACAACATCTCCAATGGGCTGGGCGCCGGCTTCATTCTATTCGTGATCACGCACCTCGCCGCCCGCCGATTCGGGAAGCTCGGCTGGACGACTTATGTCGTCGCGGCGGCCTTTGCCGTGTTTTTCGCCATCGGCTTGACCACCTGACGGGCTTGGCAGGCTGAGGGAGAACTTCAATCAGTAGGTGGCGAGCTCGCCCACGGTGCTCTCGACCGCGGTGAGCACTTCCAGGTTCTTGACGCACTCTTTCATGGCGTTGTGATCCCGGTAGAGGGGGCGATCGATGTCCAGGAACTCAACGCGCTGCCGCACCGCCGCCTTTGCCGCGGCCGTCCCCTTGCCCGGAGAGTACTCGCGGAAATCGAGGGCCTGGGCCGCGGCCATGAACTCGATCCCCAAAATGCCGTTGGCCGTCTCGAGGATCTGGCGCGTCTTCAGGGCGCTGTTCATGCCCATCGACACGAAATCCTCTTGATCCGCGGCGGCGGGGATCGACTGAATGAACGCCGGCGCCGACAAGATGCGCTGCTCCACAATCTGCATGTCGGCCGTGTACTGGCTGAGCATGAGGCCGGAGAACATCCCCGCGCCCTTGGTCAAAAA
This sequence comes from Deltaproteobacteria bacterium, assembly GCA_011389755.1. Lineage (GTDB taxonomy): Bacteria > Myxococcota_A > Polyangia > JAAYKL01 > JAAYKL01 > JAABTR01. Next base: position 4,496 of record JAABTR010000498.1, read on the forward strand.
CGCCGGCAGGCCCACGGACAGCGCCGGGTTGGTCAGGCGATTGAGCCGCCTCTCGGACATCACGCAGACCATCGTGACCGCGGCCCCCATGGTGTCGAGGGGGAGGCTGATGGGGGTGCCTTGGAAATTTGCGCCGGTCAACACGACTTTTTCGTCGGACAAGAAGATCGGGTTGTCACCCACCCCGTTGGCCTCAATCTCAACCTGGCTGCGGGTCCAGCGCAGCTGATCCCGAGCCGCGCCGATGACCTGAGGGGTCGAACGCATGCTGTACGCGTCTTGAACCTTGGTCTTCTCCTTGCCCGTCAAAAGATCGGAGCCCTCGATGACCTTGCGCAGGTTCTCCGCGGAGGTCACGGCGCCCCGAAAGCCTCGAAGCTGGTGCAGCCGAGCGTCGTACGGCTTCATGTTCGCCTTGAGGGCCTCGAGAGACATGGCAGCGGCGATCTCGGCTTGCTTGAGCATCCGCTCTGCGTCGTAGACCGCCAAGGCGGCCATGCCGTTGATGAGGTTGGAGCCGTTGATGGTGGCCAGACCATCCCGGGCCTCGAGGCCCGGCACCTCGAGCCCGGCCTTTTCAAACGCCTTGGCGCCGGGCAGACGCTCGTCTTTATAAAAGGCCTCGCCTTCCCCCATCATCAGCAGCGCGATCTGGCTCATGGGCGCCAGGTCCCCGCACGCCCCCACCGACCCCTTCTCGCACACCACGGGCGTGACGCCCTTGTTCAACATGCCGATGAGCGTCCCGGTGATCTCGGGGCGACACCCCGAGTGGCCGTTCGCATGAACGTTAGCGCGCAGGAGCATCGCCGCCCGGACATGGTCCAAGGGAGCCGGATCGCCGATGCCCGCGGCGTGGTTGTATATCAGATAGCGCTGAAAATCCTTGACCTGCTCGTCGGTCAAGACGACCTCGGAGAACTCTCCGATGCCGGTGTTGACCCCATACATGATCTCCCGCGCTTCGATCCGCTCCTCGATAAAAGCGCGGCTTTTCTTTATTCTTTCGACGGCTTCAGGATGAAGCTCGACCTTCTCGCCCCGGCGAGCGACGGCCTCGATGTTTTCTATCGTGAGATTTTTACCGGTCAGAACTACGGTCATCTACTGCCTCCAAATTTGACACGGGGGTATAGCCTCTCGGGCTTGCCTCCCTAGAATAGAAATAACATCTCCTCCCCCGCGGCAAACCGGCGCACGACGAAACAGTCCCGGATCCGCGTGGGCTCGCTATTCACGCCGGAAAAACAAAAAACGTCAACACGAAAAAATACTCACCCGTATCAAAGCGCTCCGGTTTCGACCTTTGGTATTGTCACACGCCCGCGGATTGTGAGACTGTTCATCGCTAAACGTATCGGGAGGTAAATACAATGGCGAGCTTCATAGTCGAAGGCGGAATCCCACTCGAGGGCGAGATAACCCCCGCCGGCAATAAAAACGAGGCGCTCCCCGTGCTGGCCGCCTGTCTTCTGCCCAATTCTCCCGTGGTACTCGAGAATATCCCCCACATCGGGGACATAAATTCGATGATACAGATCCTCCAAGGCCTCGGAGCGCAGGTGAACTCCACCTCCGACGGCAAGCTGGAGATCGATCCCACGGGTGTGGGCAGCGCGGAACCAGACCCCTCTATCAGCGCGAGGATTCGAGCGTCTTTTCTCCTCGCGGGCCCGCTTTTGGCCCGCAGAGGCCACATCTGCTTGCCCCGGCCGGGTGGGGACAGGATCGGGAGACGCCGGATCGACACCCACGTCCTGGCCCTCGAGGCGCTGGGCGCAAAGGTGAATATCGCCCGGGACTACCTCATCGAGGCTCCTAACGGGCTCAAGGGCGCGGAGATCTTCTTGGACGAGGCCTCGGTCATGGCCACGGAGAACGCGCTCATGGCGGCGGCGGCCGCCGCCGGCGAGTCCGTCATCTACAACGCCGCGTGCGAGCCCCATGTCCAGGGCCTTTGCAACCTGCTGAGCAAGATGGGCGCTCACATCGAAGGCATCGGGAGCAATGTTTTAATCATC
>JAABTR010000499.1 GCA_011389755.1 Deltaproteobacteria bacterium
GATGTCTTGTCGTAAATCCAATCTCCTCGTTCGACTTCGATTGACGTGTTCAGTTCGTTGAATGGTCCCCTCAGTTTGACCGCGTTGACGGTTTGATCCGTCTGCGCATCAAACCAAACCTCAAAGCTCTGGCCGGCTTTCAAAACGGCGGTTGTTGCCCGCCAGGGATAAATGATCTTTCCGGGGCCGTCTGCGTAGCTCTCGGGAACGCCTGTGTCGGAGACTGTGACAAAGAGAGTCGCCGTACCTTTTTCACCCCCGTCATCGATCGCTTCTGCACGGAGCTCGTAGGTGCCCTGGGAAAGATTGAGCAGCGAAGAGTCTTCTTTGTTCGCGTTTGCAGTGCCCCATTCGTAGGGGGAGCCTCCCTCTGTGCGAACAAATTGATCGTTTATGAACAGATTGACTTTGGCGATCTCGCCGTCAGAGGCTGACGCCTCGACGACCACGCCCAGGTTCGCGGAGACTGTGGCGGTCGCGGGTTTTGCGAAACGGACGATCGGCTTCCCACACCCGTCTTCCGGGATGCCGCAGCCGCAGTTGCCCGGCGCGACTTTGGCCGGATCATCCGGGCAGACGTCTTGGCAGTCTGGTGTCCCGTCCCCGTCGCCGTCCACATCGGAGGCGCCGCAGCCGCAAATCCCCGGTTCGGTTTTCTCGAGATCATCGGGGCACAGATCTTCTTGGTCCGCCTCCGCGCTATCGACGGGGATGCCACACGCTGAAAAAAACATCAATGCGAAGCACGAGCAAGCAACGAGGTTGAAAAGAGAGCGTGGATGCATGAGCTCCTCCTAAGTCAGTCAAGTCGTTATCCAACACAACTCGTCACATCATCTTTTTGCACGTCTCGTGCCATATATTTAGATACACGTAATGACTGCACAAAAATCAATCGGCTGATGGGGCAAACGCGAAAACTGGAACGGAGTCGCGACGAACACCTCGAGAAAGTGTCACACAGCCGTGACGCTCAATTGTATGCATGGTCTCTTGAAATCGATGCGAGGGGACAGGTGTCCACCGATTCGGGGCAGCTCCCAAGGACCTAGAACAAGGATATCTGGCCACCTTCGTCCGAGGGATCGGGGTCGTCGTCCTTATCAGCCTCTGAAAGCGGCCGGCTTCTCTTTTCCAAGACGTCGTTGGCCACATCAGCGAGGGTTTTGCCGCCCTGGTCGACCGGCCGGGCTCCCCCGGCTTCCTCCCCCGCCTGGTCGCTGTTTTCACCCATGCCATCGGGGAGGTTTTTGAGCCAACGCAGCTTGGCCACCGGCTTGGGCGCCAACCTGCGCCCCCGGGCCGTGACTCCTATCACGTCAAGCTCATTGAGGTCGAAGTGCGCTCGTGTGACCCGCTGCCTCTTGGCGGGGACGAAATCGAGGCGGACGGCCCCTTCGGCGTGCTCGGGGATGAGATAGTCCAGCTTACCCGCCTTGTCTTTTATGAGCTCATACTCCCGATCGCGGACGAACCGCTTGAGGTGGATCTTCTTGCCATACGCGGTTTTCGTCTTATCCCGGTAGATGACCGTGAACTTCTGACCCTTCTTCTGGTCAAAGACGTCCATGTGGACCACCTTGCCCGGGATGAGGATCTTCTCCTCGGGGGCGACGATTCGGAAGGTCCCGTCTTGGGTGATGATGAGGATGCGGTCGTACTCCGAGACCACGAGCTGGTTCTCGCCGTTTTTCACCTCGCTGCCGAAGAACCCGGTCTCTGGATCGTAGGACAGCTTGATGTTCTGCCGCGCCACATCTCGCACATTGATCTCTTCGAAGGTGGTGATCTTGGTCCTTCGCGGGTAGCTGTCGCCGTACTTCTTCAGGAGCCCCTTGATGTACTTGATGGTGGTCTGGGTCAGCTTGCTCAGCTTGCCCTCCATCTTGGCGATGGCGAGCTCGGTGTCCTCCAGGTCCCGGCGGTTCTTGTCGATGTCGAACAAGGATATCTTGCGGATGGGGATCTCCAACAGCTTGTTGATGTCGTCATCTCCGATGCTCCGCTCGAGCAGCCCGAAGAAAGGCTCGAGGCCGGCATAGACCTCGTTCTTCACCTGAGCTTGGGTGGTGGCCTCCTCGATGCGCTTGTAGACGCGTTCTTCGATAAAGAGCCGCTCCAAGGCGAGCCAGTGCTTCTTCTCTTTGAGCAGCGAAAGCTCAAACTCCAGCTCGGCGCAGATCTGCTCCCGGAGCTGCTCGCTGAGGAAGCGAAGCAGCTCGGAGACGGTCATCTCCCGGGGTTGGCGGTCGCTGATGACGACGATGTTCGACGAGAGGGAGACCTCGCAGTCGGTGTAGGCATACAGCTGAGGGATCACCTCGTCCGCGTGGACGCCTCGGGGCAGCGAAACCTCGATCTCCACCTTCTCGGTCGTAAAGTCGTTGATCCCCCCTATCCTCAGCTTGCCCTTTTGCACCGCTGACTCGATGGAGGCGATGAGCCCCTCGGTGGTCGTGGAGTACGGGACCTCCCGGATGACCACCGTCTTGTCATCGACCTTGTCGATACGCGCTCGCACCTTGACCCGGCCGCGGCCGTCGTCATACTCGCTGATATCCATCAGCCCGCCGGTCAAGAAATCGGGAAACAGGCGCACAGGCTCATGCTGGAGCACCGCCATCTGCCCCTCGAGCAGCTCTTTGAAGTTGTGGGGCAAGATGCGCGTCGACATCCCCACCGCGATGCCTTCCGTGCCGAGCATCAAGATGACCGGAATCTTGGCCGGCAAGGCGATGGGCTCCTTGTTCCGACCATCATAGCTCGGTTGATACTTGGTGAGGGCCTTTGAAAACAGAGTCTCCCGCGCCAGCTCTGTCAAACGGCACTCGATGTACCTCGGAGCCGCTGCCGAGTGACCGGTCATCACGTTTCCGAAGTTCCCCTGTCTCTCGATGAAGTATTCTTTGTTCGCCAGGACGACCAGGGCGTCACCAATCGAGGCGTCGCCGTGGGGGTGCAACTTCATAGTCTCGCCGATTATGTTGGCGACTTTGCTGAACTTGCCGTCATCCATCTTGGTCAAGGTGGCCAAGATACGCCGTTGCACCGGTTTGAGACCGTCCCGAAGATCGGGGATGGCCCGATCGACGATCACATAACTTGCGTACTCGAGAAAGTTGCGCTCCATGAGCGGTTCGAGACCTGTCATCTTCGTAGATCCTTCGTAGATAGAAACGATGTCACGCGATGTCGGCGATCAGATTTTCGACGATGAACTCTTTTCGCTGGGGCGAGTTTTTACCCATAAAAAACGCCAGCGCCTTGGCCACGTCACCCATCGACTTGATGGTCACCTGGTTGATGCGGGCGTCGTTGCCAATGAACTGCTTGAACTCGACCGGGCTGATCTCGCCGAGCCCCTTGAAGCGCGTCACCTCTGGCCCGCGCAGCTTGACGGAGGCCTTGTCCCGCTCGATCTCCGAGTAGCAGTAGACGGTCTCCTTCTTGTTACGCACCCGAAACAGCGGCGTCTCGAGGATGTACACGTGCCCCTTGATGACGAGCTCCTCGAAGTATCTCAAAAAATAAGTCAAAAGCAGGTTTCGGATGTGCATCCCGTCGACGTCGGCGTCGGTCGCGATTACGATCCGGTTGTACCTGAGGCCCTCGACGCCATCTTCGATGCCCAGCGCCCTCATGATATTGTAGAGTTCTTCGTTTTTGTAGACTGCCTCGCGTCCCAACCCAAACGTGTTGAGCGGCTTGCCCTTGAGGGAGAAAATAGCCTGGGTCTGCACATCCCGGGACTGGATCATGGCCCCGCCGGCCGAGTCGCCCTCTGTGATGAAGATGGTCGACTCCTCTTTCCTCTTCCCCGTTTTGTCGCTGAAGTGGACCTTGCAGTCGATCAGCTTCGGAATGCGAATGGCTACCTTCTTCGCGCGCTCCCGCGCCTCTTTCTTGATGGAAGACAGCTCCTTGCGGACCCGCTCGTTGTTGCGGACCTTCTCGAGCAGCTTGTCGGCCTCGTCGTGGTTTTTGTGCAACCAGAGCACCACCTGCTCCCGAACCAACTGCACGATCCAGGTGCGGACGTCGGTGGAGCCGAGCTTGTTCTTGGTCTGGCTCTCGAACACCGGATCTTGGATCTTGACCGCCACCGCACCAATGAGGCCGTCCCTTACGTCTTCGCCCGCGAAGTTCTTCTTCGCAAACTCGTTGACGCCCTTGAGCAAGCCCTCCCGAAAAGCGCTCTGGTGGGTGCCTCCATCGTTGGTGTACTGCCCGTTGACAAAGCTGAAGTAGTTCTCGCCGTAGGCGTGCGTGTGGGTGAAGGAGAACTCCAAGCGATCGAGCTGACAGTGAACGGTCTCGTACAGGGTGTGCTCGGTGCCGATCTCGTCGATCAACAGATCCGCGAGCCCCATTTTGGAGCTGAATCGCTGCCCGTTGTAGATGAGCGTGAGGCCGCTGTTGAGATAGGCGTAGTAGCGGAGCCGGTGCTCGATAAACTCTTCGCGCCACTCGAAGCTCTTGAAGATCTCCGGATCGGGCTGGAAGCGTATCATCGTGCCGTTTGGGGCTTTGCGATCGACGCCATCTTCCTCGAGAGTCTTACGTCCTTTTTCGAAGACCGCCCGCTTGAGCTTCCCGTCCCGGTGGCTCACCACCTCGAAGTGAGACGAGAGGGCGTTGACGGCCTTGTTGCCCACTCCGTTGAGCCCCACCGAGAACTGGAAGACGTCATCATTGTACTTACCGCCGGTGTTGATCTGGCTGACGCACTCCACCACCTTGCCCAAGGGGATACCGCGGCCGAAATCTCTAACAGTTACAGTATTTTCATCTCGCTTGATCTCGATCTTCTTCCCGTGCCCCATGATGAACTCATCGACACTGTTGTCGATGACCTCTTTGAGCATGACGTAGATGCCGTCTGCGTGGTTCGAACCGTCTCCGATTCGGCCGATGTACATGCCGGTACGCAGCCGGATGTGCTCGAGGGGGTCGAGCGATTTGATGGCGCTTTCGTCATACGCGATTCGCTGGGTCGGTGTGGCCATGATGGCTCCAATCTGAACGGATGATACGTGTTTCGGGGGAAGAATTACCAAGAAGCCGCGCGCTTTTCAAGCGCCCACTTCATAAGCGCTTTCGCCTTCTTCGGTGAACCTATAACCAAAATAGATTCTCTGCAATACATGGAATATTTTACAAACAACCTCAGCCGGGCTGTAATTCGTGGGCGAAGTCGAGAATCTCCTGATCTTGGCGCCCCGCGTCGATGGCGCTTTTCAGCTCACGATAGGCGTCGTCTGCCTTTCCGGCCTCGTAAAGCACCAAGGCGCGGGCGATGGTCGCGTCGTATTCATCGTCAAAGTTCTCCAGAGCCACGATGGCAGCGAGCCTTTTATTGAGCGACTCGGGTTTGGAGAATCGGACCGTGAAGTCTAAGTAGGCCAGCTGCTCGACGGGCGTGAGCTCCGTGTCCACCGAGAGGGTGCCCATATGCCGCCACTTGACCCGAAACAAGACCTGCGGAGTGATCCGCGCCGTCTTGAGTTCGCCGTGGCGGCCGATAGCCCCCACCTCGATCGCCCGATCCAAAAAGGACCCTCCCTTTTTTTCGAGCTCCTCGACCGCGGGACCTCTCTGGGCGAGGATAGCCCCGAGGCCTTTTTTTTCGGCTTCATCGAGCACCTCTTTGAGAGCCGCCTCGAACTGCGTGGCCAGGAAATCCCCAAACTCCAAGTATCGGGAGACATCGACGGCGACCTGCTCGCGGGCCTTGCGGCTGAACTTGTCCAGCAGGGGCTCCAGTTTTTCCCTGCGCTCTTTTTCTCCCAAGGAGTCGTCCACCTCGATTTCATTTATCTTTTCGAGGATAGCCACCATCTCTTGCTCGAGAGGGTAGAGGGAGAAGCCCTTGATGCGCCCTCGCAAAGCCGCAGTCGCCTCCTCCTGCGCGGCTTTCGACATGTGGGCACGCGGCATCTGGGGGATGTTCCCCTCACCGCGAACCCAGAAGAAAACGCCCACTGCGGCGATCACGGCCACCAAAGCGACGATGATCCCCAAAGTGGCGCCGCGCTCTTTTTTCACTTCGTTTTCGCTTGTATCTTGTCCCATTACCCTCATCTTGATTAATATCTGCGCCATTGAGCGCCGTGCTGAAAAGATATACCGAAATCGCTCGGCTTTGAAAACCAATTCGCCTTGAAAGCGGGGACGAATCGTGAGCTACCAAAAAGACAGCAACCAGCGCAAACACAATCGCCACACCTATGTCGCGGATATCGAGCTCATTATCGGGGATCAGCGCCGACAAAGCGGGAAGATCGTAAACATCAGCCTGGGAGGCGCGTTCATCGACACCGACCCCCTTCCGCCGTTTGGAGCGCGAATCAAGCTCTCTGTCACGATCCCAGGCGTCCCGCAGACCTGTGAAATTCCATGTATCGTTCGATGGACAAGGATAGG
>JAABTR010000084.1 GCA_011389755.1 Deltaproteobacteria bacterium
CGCCAGCGCGAGGGCGAGGGCCGCGAAGGGCCACGACAGCCGCGAGGGCTCCCCCCGGACACACCCGGCCGCGACGAACAACGCGGCGAGGCGCAAGAGGTGCTCGAAGAGATCGACCCCGTCGAAGACGTGCTCGCGCTCTTTGAAACCGATGAGGAGCCCGAAGGCGTAGACCAAGACGTAGTGAAACATCGGCCCCCAGGGAAGCCGGGCCGCCTGCCCCGTGTGCACGGACCAGAGCCCGGCCAGCACCGGGAGCGCAAAGGTGACGAACCACAGGGCCGCCAAGGTATCGCTGTAGCGGTACTCGACCTCCAACGCGCCGAAGAGCCACTGCATCGCGAAAGGCAGCGCCCCGTGGACGAAGATGACCACGTAGGCCGACGCGGAGGTGAGCGCCGACCTGAGCGCGCTGTTCGTCTTGGCCATGGCCCAGGCGAACAGTCCGAGCAGCACCAGGCCGATCTCTATTTGCATCCCGATGGACACGCCGTAGGCGTCGAACGGGCCTGCGAAGGTGAAAAACGAGGTGACCACGTCGTGCTTACCGGGCCACAGGTAGCTGATGTCGTATCCCTGGCCGGCGCTGAGCAGCAGATCGAGGGTCGGCGCCACCAGGAGCACGATGAACCCCGGCAAGACGACCTTCGCGGCCCGCAAGACCGTTTCGCCGGTCAGGGCCCTCAAGAGCACGATGAGCCACAGGGCGATCGAGGCGTAAAAGGCGCCGTAGTGCACGAAGCGGATGAGGGGAATGACCGAGTTGTCCGAGAAGCGCTCTATCCCGGTCCGCAGCGCCACCGCGGCCAAGAAAGCGGCAGCGCTGCGCGACAGCGGGACCGCGTCGTCGCTCAACCGGTCGGTCAATCGCGCTACCGGACCGAACGCTCTTTGACGAAACCCCATCTGGTGCTCGACCTTCGCTTATCAGTCGACCGGCTCGGTCCCGGGGGTGACCTCGGCGGTGTGCCAGGTGAAGTTGTCCAAGATCACCTGGGAGTCGAAGAGCTGATCCGAGGTGTCGTGGATGTGAAACACCAGCTCAAAGGCCTCGCCCGGCGCGATGGACCAGGTGGTCTTGAGCCAGCCGGTGGAGCTGCCTGTCTTGTAACCGTTTTCCACATCAGGTTCACATTCCGTGTTACCCCAACCGTCTCCGGTACACACAGCTTCGTCCTCGTAGCTGCCGCAGGAATAGCCGGTCCCTGAGATGTCGGTGTTGCCGCTCGAGCTGCAGTCGTTGTACCAGCAACACTCGGACAGCGCCGTGTTCACGGCGATGTAGCAGCAGTAGCCGCCGGCCAAGGTGCACTCGGGCGCGGCGAAGTCGTGGTAGCTGTCGGGGTAGCGGCAGTCGGTGAAGTTGATGATCTTTCGCTGCCCCCCGGTGGTGGTGGGCGCCTCGAGGAAGATGTAGAACTTGTCGTTAAACTCGGACCCGATGTACTCGTCGTACTCAGCCGAGAAGAACACGTAGTCGATGGAGAAGCCTTTGGCGTTGGCCGGAGCCCGCAGGGAGACGGTGTGCTCCACCGCGTCGTAGATCACGTTTTCATCCGATGAGTGCTCGTCTTGCTGGTATCCGCTGCCAGACAGCTCGTCGCTGTGGGTCACATCGGTGACGTCGCCGGTCCCGACCATGGCGTAGGAGCTCCCGGCCCGCGGGGCCAGGGCGTTGGACGAGCTGCCGAAGCGGCCCACCGCGCCGTAGGCGTCGTGCTCGCCCAGCAGGGTGGCGCCGGTGGGTGAGGACACGCTCGAAGAATCGAAGAAGCGGTCGTCACATGACAGCTCGGCCGCGCAGGACAGCGCCGCCGCGCTTTGACCGGTGACCGGCGCGCACGCACACGTCTCGGCCTCGTCGACAAGGCCGTCACAGTCGTTGTCGAGGCCGTCTCCTTTAACCTCGAGCGCCGCCGGCCCGATGAGCGCCTCGAAGTCGTTGCAGTCCTCGGGCTCCACAGCGCCGTCGCCGTCGTCGTCGATCTGCATCTCGGGCACGTCGGTGAAGCCGTCGCAGTTGTCGTCGACGCCGTTGCCCACGGCCTCGATCGCCCCGGGTCGGACACCGGGGTCGGCGTCGTCGCAGTCGAGGCCAGAGCACCAGCCGTCCCCATCTGCGTCGGTCTGGGAGACCGCGGCGCAGTCGGGCTCCCGCAAGGGGTCCTCTCCCTCGCAGCTCCTCGGGTTGATGGTATCGAGCACAGAGGCCAGGGCCGATTTGAGGGAGTCGATGTCCGAAGCGGGGATGTAGCTCGCGCGACCGGTGCCGCCGTTCATGGACACGGCGTCGAGCTGATCTTGACCGCTGTCGAGGTTGAAGCCGATGGCAAAGGTCTTGACGCCCCAGTCGTCGACTAGGGTCCGCACCCGATCTCCCAGAGGCCCGACGGCCGCTTTCGGCCTCACCGGATTGTAGCAGGAGTCCTCGCCGTCGGAGATGAGCACGATGTAAGAGGGGTAGCTGTGATCCTTGACCGGCCCGTCTGTGGGGTAGCCGCTGACGAAGTAATCGAAGATACCCACGAGGGGCGTCTTGACGTACTTGAGGTTCTCCACCTGGTCGGCGAGATCGCGCTTCTCCAAAGAGAGGATGATCTCGCTCGGGCTGACCGCGCCGAGATCGAAGTTCACGCCGCCAACCAGCTCACACCCGCCGCCTCCGGCGCACTGCCCCTCGCCGCTGCAGGTGACGGTCTCGCTCGGGAAGGTGGACAGCCCGTAAACCAAGCGGGGGTAGTCCACCATGACCTTGGCGATGGCCTCCCGGGCGATCCGCCACTGAGAGACCCCTCCCACGTCGCGCAGCTCCATGCTCCCAGAGGCGTCCACCACGAACATGATGTTGATGGGATACTCGCACTGACAGCGCATGGCGGCCGGGTCGCAGTAAAAATTCTCACGGCACTCCAGCTCGACGAGCTCGGTCCCACAGGTGTTACACAGCTGGTACGTGGTGTCGTCGATGCATTCCCAATCGCCGTTGGGGGCGCAGATCTGCTCGAGGCACTGACCCTCGCAGCAGCTGTACCCCTCTTCGCAGGTCGTCGAAGTGATCACCCCGCCTTCGCAGGCGAGCGCGGTCTCGAGATCTTTGCACCTGGGGAAGCCGGAGGAGGTGCACGACTGACCGGTGTCCACGTCGGTGTCGGCGCTGCCGGTCTGGGTGTCGGGGACCGCGGTCTCGGTGTCCGGGCCGGGGTCGCTCGCGGGATCGGTCTGGGAGCCCGGTGTCTCGGTCTCAGGATCGGTCTGCCCGTCATCGCTCTGGCTGCCGGAGTCGCCAGGGCCTCCGTCGCTCGACTCCGAGGTCGTCTGCGTCGCCGTATCGGTGCTTTTGGGCTCAGCGCTACCCGAGTCGGAAGCTGTGGTGTCTTTCCCCCAATTGGGTCCATCATCACTCGAGAGCGAAGACGTCCCGGTTTCATCGTCCCGGACGGTATCCTCCCCACACCCTGCGACCAGAAAAAATCCGATAACGCTGAAGGCGAAAACCGACGCTTTTCGAACCCAAAACGCTCTCATTTCATACTCCTTCGTCGAGGGGAATGAACCTGCTCGCATTTTTTTCATGGTCCGATTCTACTGAATGGGGGCCTCGGTTACCAGAAACTAATTACACAAAGGTCATATTTTTCCAGTTACCATAACGACGCTTTGTGTCGGATACAACCACGAGGTGGGTCATATCATTTGTTCTTGTAGAGCCTCATCCGGATCTCGGCTTGGCGGATGCGGGCGTCTCTTAAGTACTGGCTGTCGGGGAACTGCCGCATGAGCGACAGCAAGACAGAGCGCGCCTCGTCCTTTTGGTGCGCGTCCTCGTGGGCCAGCGCCAGGTACCAGTAGGCGTCGTCGGAGAGCTCCCGGTCGAGGTGCTCCTCCATGAGGCGTTGCAAGATCGCGATGGCCTCGCGGGGCTTTCCAAGGAGCCTGAGCGCATCTGCCATCTGGATTTTGGCGGCGGCGGCGTGTCCCGCGTCGCTCTTGAAACGCAACGACTCGCGGAACTCTTCGACCGCTTCGGCAAAATTCTTCTTCTGGACGAGCTCCAACGCCCGGGCGTAGTGCATCATCGACAGATCGCCCCGAAACCCCTCTATGACATCGGTCAAGAGCTTGTTTTCGAGTGGGGTGAGCCTGTCGCGGTTAATCTTTTGAAAGGCGTCCAGCGCGGCCTGGCGCTCTTTGTCGTGGACCAGCTCATAAATTTCCATGAGCTTCGCATCCTGCTCGTGCTCTTGAGGCCCGAGCTCTTTTTCGAGATCGGCGAGCTTGGCTTCGGCCTCTTCGGCGCGCTTTGTCTCGGCCGCCAGCGCGTCCTCGAGGGTGGACTGGCGGTAGTTGTACGCCAGCTGCGCCCCCGTCCAGATGAGGACCACGAAGAGGATGTACGCGACGATGGAGCTCCAGCCCAGGTGCCGCTCGTACCCGGTTTGACGCTTGGCGATATTGCGCACCTCAGCGTTGAGGCTGTTGGCCAGATTGTTGGACTTGATGATAAGCCCGCGGGCCTCGATGATTTCCTTCTTGATTTCCTTCAGCTCGCCCGACCCGTCCATGAAGGTGATCCTCTTTCGAACGGAGCCTTAAAAGGCTCCGCTGCGCGTTATCAGATAGCGCCCTCGTCTCTCTCGGAGCGGCGGTAACCGGATAACCGATATTTGTGCCGGACCTGACGCCTCAGCGCGGCGCGATAACGACCGGCGTTATACTCACGGGTGGAAGCGATGTTGAACTTCCACTCGCCCGCGGGAGAGTCCCCTCTGAGCGACTCCCACCCCAAGCAGTCCGCGACGCTGTGTATGATCATATGTTGAAATTGGGAGGGCACGTCCTCGCCGAACGATGTGGCCACCGCGCCGGTCAGGAGATCGCACACCTGCAACCCCAGGCTCTCCGCCTCGGGTGATGCCTTGAACTCGAGCTGCCTGCCGAGGCGCTCCGAACGAGCCGCGAGCCTCTGCTCGATCTCATCGCGAACGGCTCTGGCCGATTCCGCGCCGCCGCCGAAGGCACACCTGAAGGAGAACCGCTTGTCTGTTCCGTCTTTTTTAAACAGATCCATCGCTACGCGCAGCAGCCGCGCGCAGTGCCGCGCTCTGTCTTCGTTTGACGCAAGCTCTGCCGTGCTCACGTCCTTTTCGACAATCGCGCAGTGGTACCAGAGCCACCGGGTTCGAAAAAATTTCTCCACCACGTCGCGAGCCAGCTCGGCGCTCCTGGGACCGAGGGCGCTCCAGCTGAGGTCCTCTTGGCCGAGGCCGTGCTTCCACCGCAGCTTGTTGACCGCCGAGGTGAAGCTGCCGCGCCGCTCCCAAGGCATCCACAGAGTTCCGAATCCGTAGTGTGTGCCGCCGGGCCGCGTCAGCTCGCGGCAAAAGACGAGGTGCTGTTTGTAATCGGGTCTGGTTTCCACTTCTATCGATAATCCTAAAAGGGTCTCAGCTTTGTTTCCGAAACCTATTTTGCCAGCGCCGGGCGGCCTTCGACGCCCGCCGACCGAAAGGAAACTAAACGTTTTTGAGGCGAAGCACAACACGGTTCGAGCCCACGGCGGTCATACGCATGATCGGCGCCCCGACGAAACTGGTCGCTGGGGAGCGAAACGGATCACATGCCGGGCAGGCTCGGCAGGCCGCACTCAATCCTCGCGGCGTTCGAGAAAGCCCGAACCGCCTTCTTCATGGCCTCCCGGCGCTCATCGCCGCAGCTCTCGCAGAAGCTGAAGGAGAGCCTGAGCTGGTCGAGGCCCACGTGAGGATCGCGCTTTTTGGCGTCCGAGGGGAAAAACCCGAACATGGGAATGGTCACCACCCCGTAATCGGCGATGAGCTTCTCCACGAACTGCTGATCGGTCTTGATCTTGGGGTTTTTAAAGGTGAACACCGAGAAGAACCCCGCGCCGGGCTCGGTCCAGTCGAACTCACCCGAAAACTCGCCCAGGTATTCCCGCAGCCCGTCGAGCAGGATCTTTCGGTTCTCGGCATAGACGGCGTTCTTCTTCGCGGCCACCGGCCACAGGGTCTGGCGGGGCTCGAAGTTCTCGTCGGTGAGGTACGCCTCGAACCCTCGCAGAGCCTCGGGGTTGTGGAACAAGACGTCTCCGCTCGCCTCGGTCAAAAATAGCTCGGTCAGGTCGATGGTCTTGTTCCCGCTCACCGCGAGCCTCACTTCGCTGTAGCAAAACCCCACCCGCGGGCCCGGCAGGCCGATCTTCGACGCGGTGAAGAGATGCACCGCGTGCTCGGGATCGATGGCCACGAAGGGCCGGGGTCGCTCGTTTGGCGACTCGAAGCTGATATACGTGTAGGGTGCGTCCTCCACCGCGAAGATGCCCTCCTCCACCACGACCCTCATGATCTCTCGCCGACGGGCCTCGGAGAAGCTGATCCCCCCCGGGTTATGACCATCGGGTACCGTGTAGTAGAACGCGACATGGTGTCCCGCCTCGCGGGCCTTGCGGATCTGTCCGCGCAGCGCCTCGGGATCGGGGCCTTGCTCATCCATCCCCACGCTGTAGAAATGAGACCTCTGGTAGAGCGCGGCCCGGGTGACGAAGCCGGTATAGGTGGGGGCATCGACGATGTAGGCGATGTCCTTGCCCAACCGCTCGAACATGGAGCACATAAGAGAGATGCCGCCGGTGGACCCCACCGTGGGGATGAGCTTGCTCGGATCGATTTTCACGCCGAAGTCGTTGCCGTAGACTCGGGCGAAGGCCTCCCGGGCCCGAACCGGCCCCAGGGTGTCCGTGTAGCTGTACATGCCGCGGAGAAGGTCCCGCAGCCCCGCGTGCGTCGCATCTGGAGCCGCCTCCTTGGCAAGCCTGTGGAAGTACGCGTCCTTGTGGGCGATGTAGCCCGTGGGATCCGAGACCTCCGGGTGCGGGTAGCCGGCTCCCAGGTGGTGGAGCTCGAGCCCTTTTTGTGCGGCCAGGGCCTTGAGCCTCGGGAACGCCGCGGCCATCTGCCGGGTCACAGAGACGGGTTGGAGCTTCATTTCGAGGGCTTGAATCGGTGCGGCCATGGGAACTCACCTCCTGGTAACCATCGTTTCTCATTCGAGAAAACGACCTCGTTCGTCCCTAGCATGAAAAGGAGGTGGGAGACAAACGCGAACAACGCGGGGGAGAGCTCGCGGTCACAACCTGCGGGCGGCGATCTGGACGGGGTCCCACACCGGAGAGAGAGGCGGCGCGTAGGACAGATCGAGGTCGATGAGCTCGTCCGCGGTCATGCCCGCGGTGATGGCGGTCGCCAAGGTGTCGATGCGCTTGCCCGCGCCGGTCCCGCCCACGATCTGGGCCCCCACGAGCCGGCGCCCCCCCGCCTCGGCCAGGAGCTTGACGTGGATCGGCGCGGCGCCCGGCAGGTACCCCGAGGTGGTTTTTGCGGTGATGACGGCGGTCTCGACCTCCATGCCCAGCTCTTCGGCCTCGCGCTGGTTGAGGCCGGTCCGGGATATCTCCCACTCGAAGAACTTGGTTATGGCCGTGCCGACGATGCCGGGCAGCCGGGCGCGCCCCCCCGCGGCGTTGATGCCGGCGACGCGCCCGCCCTTGTTCGCGACCGTGCCGAGCGGGACGTTGACCCACTGTTTCTTCACGAGGTGCCAGGCCTCGGCGCAGTCCCCCGCGGCGAAGACGCCGTCCGTGCGGGTGCGCATCTCGTGATCCACCGCCACCGCGCCGCTGTCTCCCAGCGGGATTTTACTGTCCGCGGCCAAGCCGGCCCGGGGCCTCGTGCCCAGCCCTGCGATGACCAGATCCGTCTCGATGGTGCCGGCGGCCGTCTCCACCGCAAAGCCGCCCCCCGGCCGGGAGGAGACCTGTGTCATCGCGCTCGCGGTGCGGACCTCGATACCCCGAGCCTCGATAGCCTCTCGCACATAGCCGGCCATGTCCGGATCGAGCGAGACCATGAGCTGATCCGCCGCGTCGATGAGGACGATCTCCTTGCCGAGCATATGGGCGGCCTCGGCCATCTCGATGCCGACGTACCCGCCCCCGGCGATGACCACGCGCCGCGCCTTCGCGATATCCCCATGAAGCGCGGCGGCCTGGCCGGGGTTCTGCAAGAAGCGGCAGTGCTCGAGCCCCTCGATGGGAGGCCTCAGCTCGTCCGCGCCGGTCGCATAGACGAGGATATCGTACGCCTCCGTGCCGTTTTTGCCCGAATCGAGCTCGGCGAAGCGCACCCGGCGGTTCTTTGTGTCTATCTCGGTGACCTCGGTCCGCATGCGGACGTCCAAGCCCCTTTTTTCGTGGGCCTGTGGAGACCGCGCGACCAACGCGTCCATGGAGGAGACCAGGCCGCCTACGAAGTACGGAAAGCCGCACGCCGCGTACGACGTCCACCGCCCCCGCTCGAACATGATGACATCCCAGTCCTCATGGGCGCGCTTGACCTGCGAAGCCGCGGTCGCGCCGGCCGCGTCGGCTCCAATGACCACAAGGCGCATGATCTTCCTCCCATCTCGCTAAAGATCTTTATAGTCTAGCGAAGCAATCTAAGGGCACAGGACCAAGTGCGCAATCCCATCCCGGCGGCTTGGTGGACGTTTTGCCTTTGACCTCTCGGCACCGGTTCTCTTCGCCTCGCACCGTGATTATGGAAAAGGGACGAACCCACAAGAAAAGGAGTCCCTCATGACGACCATCAAGGCTTATGCCGCCATGCGACCCGGCGGCGAGTTGAAGCCGTTCGAGTACGCGCCAGGAGAGCTGGGCGCTGACCAGGTCGACATCGATATTCAGTCCTGCGGCGTCTGTCGAAGCGACCTGAGCATGATCGACAACAGCTGGCGCATGGCCGCCTACCCGCTCGTGCCGGGACACGAGGTGGTCGGCACAGTGGCCGCCGTCGGCGAGAACGTCACCCACTTGCCCCTGGGACAGACCGTGGGGCTGGGGTGGTTCTCCCGCAGCTGCATGACGTGCGAGCAGTGCCTCAAAGGCGACCACAACCTGTGCCTCAGCGGCGAGGGCACCATCATCGGGCGGCACGGCGGCTTCGCCAGCCGCATTCGGGCCCAGTCCACCTGGGTCATCCCCATCCCGAGCGGCATCGACACGCGCTCGGCCGGCCCTTTGTTTTGCGCGGGGATCACGGTCTTCAACCCACTGATTCAGCACGGCGTTCGCCCCACCGGGCGGGTCGGCGTCGTCGGCATCGGAGGCCTGGGCCACCTGGCGATCAAATTCTCGAGCGCCTGGGGAACCGAGGTCACGGCGTTTTCGAGCAGCGAAGAAAAACGGGAAGAGGCCTATGAGATGGGGGCGCACCACGCCGTGAGCTCCACCGACGCCCATGAGATCAAAAAGCTGGCGGGCACCTTGGATATGATCCTGGTCACGGCGAACGCCGACCTGGACTGGTCCGCATTCCTCCACGCCCTGCGGCCCAAGGGAACGCTGCACTTCGTGGGCGCCGCCCCGCAAGTCAGCGCGCAGGTCTTCGATCTCATCGGCGCTCAAAAGTCGATCTCCGGCTCGCCGCTCGGGGCTCCTTCCACCATGGCGAAGATGCTCGAGTTCGCCGCCAGGCACGAAATCGCGCCCACTGTGGAGCTGTTCAAAATGAGCGAGGTAAGCGCCGCGGTCGAACACCTGCGCAGCGGCAAGGCCCGCTACCGAGTCGTGCTCGAGAGCGACTTTTAAGACCCCAGCAATCTCCCCTTTGACGAAAACCTCGCCTGCCGCTATTTTGCCTGCGTCTTTTTTTTTTGCAGGAGCCTTACAAAAATGAAAAATACCAACCTACCGGAGTTCTTGCAGCGCTGCGTCATGACCAACGACGAGGCCATGAGACGCTTCGTCATCTCGGGGACGAGCATCGCCTCGGGGTTCGCGACCTCAGAACCCCACACGTTTTACTCCACGCTGTGGGACCACATCGTCAAAAACGACCTGCGCGATCTGACCGTCTCTCAAGCCCTGTTCATGGCGCCCCACAGGCTACTTCTGGGCGAGGCGCCCACAGCGACCGGCCTGTTTCCAGGAGCCGACACGGGGATAAAGAAAAAGATCAACCTCGCCAGCCGCAAGCTCCAGGCGCTCACGAGGCTCATCGCCCACTACGATGAGCTCAAGAGACGGCGGATTCGATTCGTGTCGGGCTTCATCGGCCAGACCCAATCGATCACCGTCCCGGATAGCCCCATCCTCAAGGCCCGCTACCCGGAGTACGTCGGCCGCAACTCCACCCGGATGGGCATCACGGACATGCATTCGGTGCATTTCCCAGACGCATCCGAAGCGTTTAGTGTGGAACCGGGCAGAGGGTTCAAGCACGACGTCATGGTCTTCATCACCACGCCGCCCAACGCGCAAGGCCTCATAAGCCATGCCTTGGCCAACGGCGCGACCGGCGGCACCGTGGATTTCGCCATTGAAAGCCCCACCGCCCGTCTGCTCTTGTACCTCAACCCCAAGTACCCCTTCACTCGGGGTTACAAGAGCGCCTCCAACACCATCCACGTGGACGCGCTGCGTCGCCACGCCGAGTCCGGCCGACTCGCCGTCATCGAAGACGACGGCCCGCTGCCCGCGAGCCCGGCCGGCGCGTTCGCCGACCCGTCTGCGGCGGAGCTCGCCATCGCCCAAAATCTCGTCAATCACATCGAGCACCACAAGGAGCTCACCCATGGGCGGGCTCTGCAGGTCGGCATCGGCCGCACCGGCCTCCAGGTGGCAAAACTGCTCAAGGAATCGAGCTGGCGCGGCCGCTACTACAGCGAGATGCTCGACCCCCACAGCTACGCGCTCTTCGAGGCCGGCAAGATCGCGGGCTCCCATTTCATCGAGCCCGACGGTCGCCGCGTGCAGCTCGACGGGAAGCTCGTGTGCACCTTCACCATGGGAGAGCACGGGGTCGACTTTTACGACAAGCTCAACGAAAACCCCGCGGTCGTCCTAGCTTCAGCGGAGCGCGTGGTCATCCCCGAGGCTTTTTACGGCGGGATGGGCATCAACAACATCCTCGGCGTCGATTTCCACGGACACGCCAACGCCGCAGGCCGGGACGCGAACCACCACTCGGGCATCGGGGGCTCCGCCATGATATTCCGCGGCCTCGCCCGCGGGGGCGTGGGGTACCTGTGTCTGAAGTCGACCCACCGGACCCCCGAGGGGAAGCTGCGCTCGTCGATTTTCCCGTACATGCCCGAGGGCACGCCCATCAACCTCGTGGGACCGGATCTGACCGGCGGCAGAGAAGGCTCTTGGATGTTCCTGGTCACCGAGCACGGCGTGGCGCGCATCTCGTCCCGCTCCCAATCCGAGTTCATAAAGGCGCTCATCAGCGTCGCCGACCCCAGGTTCAAAGACTACCTGAGGAAAAAGGCCTACAAGGAATTCCGCGTGCGCGCCTAGACCGCGCCGCTTTTTTTTAAAAAAACCACGCCGCGATCTTGTCCGCGACGATCTGCGGCTCGATCGGCTTGGAGATGTAGTCGTCCATCCCAGCCTCGAGACATTTGTCGCGATCTCCCTTCATGGCGTGGGCCGTCATGGCGATGATCACCACGTGCTCCCCTTTTGCCTCCTCGCGCCCGCGTATCCTTCGCGTCGCCTCGAGCCCGTCCATGCCCGGCATCTGGACGTCCATGAAGACAAGGTCGCAGGCGCGGCGCTCCACGAGCTCCAGCGCGTCGGACGCGTTGTCGACCACCATCACCTCGTGCCCCAGCTTCCCCAGTATCGCTTTGGCGACTTTGCGGTTGGTCGAGTTGTCCTCGACGACGAGGATGCGGGGGGCTCCCTTGAGGGAAACCGCACGAGACGATCGGAGCCTCGACGGCGCTTTCTCCTCAACGGCGATATCGTTCGATGCCGGCGGCTCGACGAGAGGCGCCGTGAACCACAACACCGTCCCCTTCCCCTCGGCGCTTCTCACTCCGATCTCCCCGCCCATGAGCTCCACCAGGTGTTTGCAGATAGCGAGCCCGAGCCCCACTCCTTCGAACCTGCGGCTCATCGAGCCGTCGACCTGTACGAAGCGCTCGAAGATGACGTCTTGTTTTTCCGCAGGGATGCCGACGCCCGTATCCTCGACCACAAAAAGCAAGACGGCCTCTTCGCTCCGCCGCTCCTCGAGCGTCACGGACACGGCGACCGTCCCTTTGATCGTAAACTTGATCGCGTTATTGACGAGGTTGATGAGGATCTGTCGCAGCCGGACCGGATCACCGCGCAAGGTCTGAGGCACCCGGGGTTCGGTCTCAAAGGTCAGCGTCAGCCCCTTCTCCTGCGCTTTTTGTGTGAAAAGCGCCGCGGTGTCCTCGAGGAGCTGTGGCAAATCGAACACCTCATCTTCGATGCTCACCGTTTGGGCATCGATCTTTGAAAGATCGAGAATGTCGTTGATGATGGCCAGCAGCGCGTGGGAGCTTCTGTCGATAATCGAAGCGTACCCCCGCTGCTCGCCGGTCAACTCGGTTCCCAAAAGGAGCCTAGCGACTCCGATGATCCCGTTCATCGGGGTGCGGATCTCGTGGCTCATCGCAGCGAGGAACTCGCCTTTCGCTCGGCTCGCGGCATCGGCCTCATCTTTCGCGCTCATTAGGTTCCGATGAGCCCGGGCGTTCGCGATGGCCAAGACACATATCTTGAGCATCCCCAAAATCGAGTTGACGTAGCGATCTTTGTGCTGGGGGAATCGAAACTCCCGGACTTCCAAGACGCCGACGCGCTCCTCTTTCGAGCGAAAAACAAAACGATAGCAGTCGGCTGCGGGATCCAAGCTGAAATCCCCTTTCTGAGCCAAGAGCTCCTGCGCTTCGGCGAGGCTCCAGCCCGCGTCCCTCGGGCGAACGTGGGGCTGCCCGCTGCCCGAAGCGCCTACGGGCACGTAGAGCAACCTGCGGGGCGCGAAAAGCTGCTCGAAGATCTCCAAGATCCGCTCGACGACCTCGTCCTCGTCCCGGCTCGATCCCAGCTCGCCCATCAGCTCCAGCGACAACGCGGACTCGCCGACCTGGCGATTCGCATTTTGGCGCACGGCCTGGCTCTTGGCCTCTGCCTGCTCCAGCCGGTATTCGAGCATCATCTCCTTGAGCGACAAACGAAGCTTTTCGAGGGAGCTGCGCACCCTTCGTGTGGGTAGATCGAGGTAGTCCGCGAAGGCATCCAGCTCGGCGTATGCGCGCGACCGGACACCGGTGTCGATGAGCAGCAGCTCACAGGTGGACTCTAAAAAAAACTGCCGGGCCGTCTCCTGGTCGAAGCCCCACTCATCGAGGTAGTCCCGCCACCTGTCGATCCAGCCCGCGGTGAGGATGAAGGCCCTTTTTGTAACGTAGGATTGGACGATCTCGGGGTCCAAGACAAGCTCGGCGCACTGATTGACGCGCCTCAGCTCGCAATTGGCGGGGAGCGAGATCCCGGCGCCCAGGTCGAGTAGGCACGCGCCTCCCAATAGCACGACTTTATCGAAGCTCTGGGACACGTGCTCCGCCGAGGAGACGATCTGCTCGGTCGAAGCGCAGCGGATGATACATCGGGCAAAAAATGTCTGAATCGATACGTCCGCGACGTCCTCGTCGCGCAGCGCCGCTTCGACTTCGGCTCGATAGTGCTCGCAGACGAGAAAGCACAGTCCCCCCTTTGCGCTCATGGTTCCTTCTCCAAGGGGTAACGCCCCCAGCGTATGACCGCGTCGGATATGGCCTCAAGGACCTCGAAGGGGACTTGGTAGGGCAGCTCACCGTGGTTGTCCGAGAGGATAAAACCGCCTCCGTCCGCGGCCGCGAAAATCGCCTCCTTGACCGCCTCGTGGGCTTCTTCGGTGGACCAGCGGCGCATCTCGATGCCGTTTAGATTACCGAGCACCGCCATCCTCTTTGCTGCTTTCGCCTTGACCTCAGCCAAGTTTTCCTCCACGGAAACGGCCGTGACCGCCACCTCGAGCTCGGCGATGTCGTCGACGATGGACAAAATCCGCCCCGAAGCGGGGTGAAAACCGCAGGGACCGTCTATCTTCGAGATGACCCGCCGCGCGATCGGCAAACCGGTGCGCCGCGCCATCTCGGGCGGGACGATCGTCGTCGAAGAGACCGGGTCGAAGTAGACGATCGCCGTGGCTCCTGCCGCGAGCTGGGCATTGGCCCAATCCACACAAAACTCTTCGTTGACGGCCATGAGCCGCTCGAAGCTATCGGGGCGTTCGATCATGAGATCGAGGTAGGCCGAAAACCCCATCTGCATCACCGGCAGCGAAAAGGGCGACACGACCACGCCGATGACCGGAACCTCTCCTTGGGCTCTGTCCGCCAGGGCTCGTATCGCCGTGAGCACTTTGAGCAGCGGCGCCGAGTCCCGCGCGCGGGGAGGCTCGAGCCGCGAGATTTCCTCGGGAGACGCAATGATTGGTTCGCCGCAGCTGGGAGGCCCATCTTCGGTGAAGATGACCTTCGCCCCCCACGCCTCGACTTCGACCGCCGCGTAGAAAAATGGGAAAAGGCAGTCGTGGCCAAACCTTCGCTGCAGGCGCCACTGACCCTCGACGACGTTTCTCGCCGAGGCGAAGTAGTCGGCAAGCGGCAGCCCCAGCTCACGAGCCCCGTGCATCGTCGGGAGCAGAAAAAAGGGCACGCGATCCGGCTCTTTGTGGCTCAAGGCGCAAAGCACGCGCTCCATCGAGGTCATCTTTTTCATGCGACCTCCCGGCTCAGCCGCTGAACGATGCGAACCGCGTCACCGCCGCTGCGCCCCATGGCGTCCGCGCCCACCTCGCGCCAGAGCCTCTCGTCGAACAAAAAAGGCGCGCCGCCCACCACCAACTGCACGTCGTCCAGCCGGCGCTTGAGCTCTTCGATCCGCAGCGCCGCGTCCAGCATCAAGGTGGACACCAGCAATACACCCACGCCGTCTTCTCGCACGCGCCCGACGAGCTCTTCGACTTCGAGCCCCTGGCCGTAATCCTCGATGGCGTAGCCCGCCGATCGAACAAAAGAGCAGACGATCCTCTTACCCAGCGCGTGGTGATCCTGAAGCACCGCGATCGCCATTTTGGGCCCCGGTTGGCTTGGGCTCGCGTCGGGCGGAAGGATCCTCGCGAACAGCTCCTCGCAGATGCGCCCGCTCATGTAGACCTGGGCCAGGGAGACATCTCCGCGATCCCACCCGTCCCCGATGCGCTCCAGGGCCGGAGCTATCAGGCGTTCGGCGATGAAAAACGGGCTCGCCTCCCCGACCTCGCCCAAAAGCGACGAGACAACGATTCGGTCCATGCTGAGCAGCGCTTCTTCCAGGCTCGAAATCAGCAATTGGGTCGTAGCGCTATGCATTTTCTGATGTGCTCTTTCCCTTCGTATAAAGTCGTTTTCCGGTTGCCCCTTTCGTCCCTAAATGTACTTCAGCTTACTTGGAGTGTCGAAGCCGCCTTTTTGTTTCCGCGGTCTTCGTTTTCTCAAAAAACCTTGCAACCGCGCAGGGCGACACTAACTTGGCCAGAGTCCCTTAAAAAAAGGAGAACGGTCTGTCATGAATGCACCGAGCTACACACCGGGGCGCATCGTCTGGCGAGAACTGTTCACGCCGGACATCGAAGGATCGCGCGCTTTCTATGAGGACGTCTGCGGCTGGACGATTGAAAAGGAGCACACGGGCGAGACCGCCTACAACCTCATCAAGGTCGGAGGAAGCGCGGTGGGAGGTTTGATGCCGCTGTCGCCGTCCGTTCACCGCGGCGTGCCCGCGCACTGGGTGAGCTACGTCTCCGTCCCCGACGTCGACGAGGCCGTGGCCGCGACGCGAACCGCGGGAGGCCAGGTCCTCGTGGAACCGATGAATGCGCCCCCCATGGGACGCCTGGCCGTCATCCAGGACCCACAGGGCGGGACCATCGCGGTGTGGAAAGGAGCCCAGGGCGACCCCCCGGTTGCGCAGCGCCCCACCGTCGGCAGCTTCTTCTGGGAACACCTGACCACCACAAACCCCAGCGACGCGCGGCGATTCTACAGGCGGGTCCTCGGCTGGGACTCGGTGCCGTTCGAAGAGACCGAGGGCATCTCTTTGTTCGTCCCGGGGCGTCGCCCCGAAACCGCGGGCTACATGATGGCGCCTCC
>JAABTR010000085.1 GCA_011389755.1 Deltaproteobacteria bacterium
TACTGGCTCAGCTACGTGGTGGTCGGGTCGCTCGAAGACGCGCGCGAGCGGGTCGCTCGCTGCGGCGGGCGCGTCGTGTCCGAGTCGATCCCCATCCCGACGCTCGGTCTCTTCGATGTGATCCGCGATCCCCACAGGGCGCACATCGCGCTGTTCGAGCCGGCCCAGACGCAAAATCCGAACCGGTAACCGCCGGCCGAAATCATTCGGCGCACTCGACGATCTTCTTTTGGTATTCCCGGTAGCGCTGCCCTTGCTGCCGCCTGAGCGTCTCTTTTTCATGGCGCGTCAGGCCCGGATCGGCCATGGACGTGTTGTAGTCGTCGAGCGACTTCAAGTACTCCTTGTGCGCTCGGAGCATGCAGGAGTTGCCGCCCGGAGCGTGCCCTCCTCCACCAGGATCCGCCTCCCCGTCCGTGTCAGCCTCTTTGTCACTGGTCAACGAGCCACTCTTCTCCTTCGAATCGGCGCCTGGGTTGGGATCAACCGGCGGCTCTGGGGGCGTATCCGGCTTTTTTGCGCTCGACGTGTCTTTGTCCGGATTGAGCGGCGGCTCCGGCGGCTTTTTGCCCGGCGCGGGCGGGTCATCCCGACCCGGAAGCGGGACTTGGGCCTTTTTCTTCCAGACGTCGTAGGCTTCGTCGCAGCTCAAAGGCCTGCCGGCGTCTGAGTATCTCTTGCGCAGATTCGCCAAGTGGGAGGTTTGAGCCTCCACCTGGCCTTTGAGGTCAAACCACATCCACAGCTTGAACCCCACGTCCGCGGCAAAGCTCGCCGCGTCGATGCGACTCATGACCTTCTCGGTGACCTTCTTGGCGTACCCCTTGGTCCACTTGCTCACCTTCTCGGTGGAATCGACAGCGGCCGCCTGGAGTTTTTTCTTCATCTGCCTTTCAACCGAAGCGGTGTAGACTTTCTTGAGCGGATCGAGGGATTTTCCCAGCGCCTTGCCGTGCAAGTAGCCTTCATTCGCGCCCCGCGCGGTGTCCCGCGACCCGGTCACGATCTCGACCAGGTCGTCCTCCAGGCGAGCGAGCCCTTTCGCCCCGCAATCGAGCCGGGCCCGGATCCCCTTTCGGATCTTCTGACGCAGCACCGAATCGATGGCCAGCTTCGTGACATCGGCCCAGCCTCCGGTCAAAAGCGGCAACGCCCACTGGCGCCACTTGGACAAAAACACCCCGGTGACCTCGGTGAGGTCGGCGGTGGTGCCAGCCCAGGTGTCCGAAGCGATGCTCCAATAGTAGCCTTCGGTCTGCGACGCCTGCCGGTAACGCGTCGCCTTGGACCCCGCGTGGGCTATCTTGCGAGACAGCTCCTGCGACATGAGCCGCACAGGGTCGTTTGGGTTATTCGGATCGCCTGGCCCCAGGGCTTTCTTCTCGGCCACGAGCTGTTCTCGAATGGAATCCCAGCGCTTTGCGTAGCGCACGAGGTCCGCGCGGGTCTCGCTCGGCAAACACAGGGCCGGCAGAGCCGCACAGCAGATGAAAACCGCAACGACGACACTCGAATACAGACGCATCATTTGAGCACCAGATCCACGTTCTTTGCAGAGTGCGCCTCGATGAGCTCCACGAACCGCTCGGCCCGCACCCCCTGCCCTGCCTTTCTCTGCTCCCCGGCCGCGCCGCTCGCGAGCACGTAAGCTTCAAAAGGCGGCCTGTAGAGCCGAAACACACCGCTGTCATCTGTCCAGACCCGATCCACGAGGGCCGTTTTTCCGCTGTCAATATCGAGGACCTCAAAGACGCGGACCTCCGCCCGACGGACCGCCGCTCCTTTTTGCAAAACCCGCCCGGCCAGATTCGCAGCTCGCAGGTCGTAGTCCCATAAACCAAAATCGTCGAAACTCACCTTTGTGTGCTCCCGAACCCACACACCCGCGACTCCCGCCAGAGCCTGCGCGTCCGCGACTCGGGCCTCAAACAAGCGCCTGTCACCAGCGCTGCCGATCACGGTCTTGCCGATGAACTCCACCTGGAGTCGGATCGGGACATTCGCCTTCACGAGGGCGGGATCTTTCGCCAACAGGGTCTCGATATTTTTCACCGGACCCTTGGGCGACGTTTGCAGGTAGTGACCAAAAACGTACTCTCCCGTTCCGCTCACCGAGAAATAGGAAAAATTCCCCGCGTCCCGGCAGCGCCAGACGAGGCCGAACCGCCCCGCCGGATCTCCGCCGGTCCAAACCGCGGTCGCGGCGATGCGCCCCGAGCGGACCGCGCGCGGGGTCGTCGACAGGTTCGACACCCCGGAGACGAACGCGTACGTACCGTCTTTGATGGCGACCTCCAGACCTCGCAACGGCCAGCCGTAGCGGTTGTCGTCAAAACCGTCCCGGACCACCAAACCCTCGGGACCGACCGCCCCCGAAGCCGGCAAAGACGGGCGCGCCGCGCTCCCGTTCGGGGCTCCGGAAGACCCGCCGCTGTCGGTGGAGCCGGCAGGACAGCCCGGTGCGAACGGGGCGACCGCGAATAACAGAAACAAACGAAAAATTGGATTCCAATGGAGCAGCGTCTTCATCACATCCGTCAGGTTGACACGCCTTTATTCCTTCGTCGAACCGCCCGGGCGACTCCCACTTGCATCGTGTCACTATCTTATTTTTTTTAATTCCACTTCTGCGCCCTGCCGATTGATCCTCACAAAAAGACGCGTAGAATCTAATCGATTTGAATTTGGACTTTACTAAAAAGAGTTGGTTTTGATCCGAGGGTCCTCAAAAATGCGCCTCGCATGTCTGTGCCTTGGTCTCGTCACCGCGACCGCAAAGGTTTCGCTCGGACTGGACACGCAAAAGAGCCTGGCTCAGTACATCCATCAAACCTGGGATGTGAATGACGGGCTCCCTCAGCTCACGGGAAACGCCATCGCCCAGACTTCGAGAGGCTACATCTGGGTGGGAACTCAAGAGGGCCTGTCTCGTTTTGACGGAGTCAACTTCACCACGTTCGTCGCCAACCGGCCGGACGAGATGACAAACGACGAGGTGACCGCGCTCGAGGCCACCTTGGACGGCAAACTCTGGATCGGCACCTTGGACGGCGTGCTCGCGTACGATTCAGGGCATTTCAAGGCCTACCGCGCCGCTGAAGGGCTCCTCGATCCCCGGATCACCTCCTTGGCAACGAGCGCGGACGGCGTTTTGTGGGTCGGAACTCGGGAGCGTGGGCTGTTTCGTTTTGATGGCAAAAGCTTTGAGACACCACCGGGGAGCGCCAAGCTGGCCGAGGCCACTATCCGAACCGTCTTCGTCGATTCAAAACAGCGCGTCTGGGCGGCGACAGACACCGGCCTGGCCCTCATCGACGGCATAGACGTCCGGATGTTCTCAACCCGAGATGGCTTGCCGGACAATCTCGTCAATGACATCTGCGACGCAGCCGAAGGTGGCGTCTGGATCGCCACCGAAAACGGCCTCGCGCGCTTTGTCGAAGGCGCACCCCTGCCCGTCGGGGACCCCTCGCAGCTGTCCGACACGAGGCTCACGCACGTCCTCGAAGACCAAGACGGCAACGTCTGGCTCGGGACGACCAATGGTGGTCTGAACGTCTACCGCAATAGCACTTTCGAGAGCTACTCCATCGACGACCCGCGCAGAAAAATAAAAATCGAGGCTCTTTACGAGGACAGGGAAAACAACCTGTGGATAGGGACCGGAGAAAACGGCGTCACGATGCTGCGCGACGGACCCGTCAAGACGTTCTCGACTATCGAGGGGCTCGCCGCGCCGATGGCGCTGGGGATCGTCCAAGGCCGACTCGGCAATATCTGGGTGGGCGGCCCTTCCGGACTCACCCGGATTCAAGGCGACGAGGCGTCGGTCTACAAGGCGGAGCACGGGCTCCCCGGTGATTTCATCGTGTCTTTATACAAGGAGCCTTCAGGTGACATCTGGGCGGGCACGCGCCACTCCGGGCTCGCGCGTTTTCGATATCGAGAGTCTCCTAAAAAAGGCAAGACGCCCGATGGCGCCCCCCCCTCTTTTCAGGTTCTCGAGACCCTGACCACCGAAGACGGCCTCTCGAGCAATGCCGTCTACGCCGCGCAGCGGGACAACGCCGGGCGTCTTTGGATCGGGACGAATGGAGAGGGGCTAAATATCCTGTCTGACGAAGGAGTCCAAACCTTTTCAAAAAAAGACGGCCTGACAGACGACAAAGTCACGACGATCATAAAAGACGCAAAAGGCGATCTGTGGGTCGGCACCGACTTTGGCCTAAACTGGTTTGGGGGAGGACTCCTGGAAAGCCACGAGGTGCTCCCGGACCTCGCCGAGGCGCGGGTCATGCACATCCACGATGACTACCTCGGCCGCATCTGGATCGGCACGTACGGCCAGGGGTTGTTCGTCATCGATCAAAACGTAGAGGTGCAGTCAATACGAAAACGCGACGGCCTGTTTGATGATGTCATTTTCGTCATCCTCGACGACGGGCAGGGCAGTTTTTGGATGAGCTGCAACAAAGGTGTGTTTCGCGTCCGGGTGGAAGCCCTCAATGCGTTCGTTACCGGAAACGCGAAACGCATCGAGTCGACGATCTTCGATGTCTCTGACGGGATGCGGCAAAGAGAGGCGACCGGCTCCTTCAAGCAGCCCGGATGGGTCGACAACGATGGGAATCTTTGGTTTTCGACGGTGGATGGCGTCGTGCGCATCGATCCGCTCGCACTGAATAAAAGCGAATTCCCACCGAAGACCGTCATCGAAACGGTCCACGCGAATGGCCGCCCCGTCAAACCGGGCAGCTCCCTGCCACCGGATGTCAAGACGCTCGATTTCACCTACACGGGGATCAGCTTCGTCTCCTCGAACCGCATCGAGTTTATTTATAAACTAGTCGGAATCGACGACAAATGGATATCGGCCGGCACGCAGCGCCGGGTAAACTACACCAATCTGCCTCCGGGAAACTACGAGTTCCGAGTCAAGGCCCGGTCCGCCGACGGAGCGTGGAGTCGTGCCGCCGCTCGATTTCCTTTTTCCTTGAACGCCGCATTTTACGAGACGACGTGGTTTTACATCACCGCCTTCATCGTGCTTTTGTTTTTTCTGTTTTCATACAGTCGCTGGCGAGCGCACCGGGTCGAGACCCGTGAGCGCAAGCTCTCGGAGCTTGCTTGGGACCGGACGCGTCAGGCCCTGGAATCTCAGATAGGAGAGGTGCAGCGGGTCTCGGACAAGCTCTCCGGCATCGCCGATGCGCTGGGAAGCTTCATGTCGGATCTTGCCTCCTCGTCGGCTCAAGTCGCCAAGGTCATCTCGGAGATCGTGATGACCTTGCACACCATGGAAAAGGCCGGAAGTGACGTCCAGAAGTACGCGGGCGGGATATTGAACGACGCAAAGAACGACAAAACCAAAGCGTTCAACAGCCGCGAGGAGATGAAGCAGACATCCGGCATCATCGTCCGAATCCGAGACGATTCAAAGAACATCGCCACAGGCAGCCGCGAGCTGCTCGAGTCCCTCGTCGAAGTCAATCGCTCCATCAGAGGAGTCAAGGAGATCGCCGAGAAATCAAAAATTCTCGCGGTCAACGCCTCCATCGAAGCGGTCAAGGCCGGCCGATACGGGGTCGGGTTCGGCGTCGTGGCTCGTGAAATCAAGGCCATGGCGCTTCAGTCCAAAAACGCGACTCAATCCATAACGAATCTTTTGTTCAACGTGCAACGCGCGATTGTCGGCATCAACAAGACCTCGAAAGCCGGGCAGGAGCTGTCAGTCGAGGGCGTCAAACAGATCGAGCAAGCCTCTCGGACCGTCAGCGGTTTTGTCGAGGCCATGTCGAGCACGAGCGACAAGGCGCAAAAGATCGCCGGCATGATCGGCCAACAATCCGAAGACATCGGAGCGACCCTCACCTCCATGAAGGACATCAATTATCTCGTCCAAGAAAACGAGCTCCTCAGCCGGGATATGAAAGAACAGGTGAGCACCTTGAACGACTCGGCCAAGGAGCTGCTCGGGCTGGTCGCGAACTGGAAAGCCCCCGAGACACTTGTTTCTTTTAGTCATAAAAACAAGAAGATCTAAGACACCCTCAAAGCGAAAATCCCCACCCTGACCTGCGCCGGCGCTTGGCCGACCCGGTCGACGCCCGAACCCGCAAAAAAAAGAAAAAAAGACTTCTCCTTCGCGCAAAGATTACCTATTGTGGCGCCATCTGGGGCCGCCGAGGGGGAAAAGCGGCGGCTCGCGCTTAGCATCGGAGGTTTAAGACCATGTACACAACGTTATTGAGAGTCAAAAACAAGGTTTCGGCTGTCGTTCTCATTGCCACAATTCTTTGCAGCCCAGGCCTGTCGGCGTACGAAAAAATGTCCGCGACTGTGACATCTTTCGATGGAACCGAGATCGAGCTGTTTGTCTACACGCCAAAAAACGATGACCCCAAAAAGGTCTATCCGACCATCGTCCTCGTCAGTCCGTGGATGTTTTCTGCAAAAAAATACCATGTTCAAGCGGATCGCATGGTGAAAAGAGGCTTCCTCGTGTTCGGAGTGACGGCCCGAGGATTCGGCGAATCCGGCGGCTACATCAACATCGGGGGAGCAAAAGACAGCGAGGATTTCTCTATTGCCATCGACTGGCTCTTGGAAAACACCCAAGCGGATCCGGAAAACATCGGCGTAACAGGCTTTTCGTACGGAGCCGGGATAGCTTTAATATCTGCCGCAAAGGACGGCAGAATCAAGACGGTCTCCGCAATGAGCTCGTGGACGGACATGGGCAGCTCACTTTTGGGAAACGACACGCCCCGAAAAACCTGGCCCGACATTCTTTTATGGAACGGTTCATTGATGGGAAACATGGACCAAGAACTCGTAAACGATTTCGAATTGCTCGAGAAAAACGAGCACGATGAAGCTTACAAAGAACAGTGGTTTGGCCAAAGGTCTGCGAGCCGCTTTATTGATGAAATCAACGAGCTCGATATACCCATCTATTTCCAGCACGGCATCAAGGACGATCTTTTTAGACCAAACCAAATCATCGATTTTTATAGCCAACTTTCGACCCCCAAGAAAATCGACCTGACCCTC
>JAABTR010000500.1 GCA_011389755.1 Deltaproteobacteria bacterium
GCCACTCGTCTCATCGATGATCCAGATATCCCGCAGATTCGAAAGGCGCCGCGTGTACGCGTCCACCGCCTCGAACCCCCGCTCCGGCGTCTGCCGCAGCACGACCCCCCCGGCCCCCGCGTACCACTGCTGGTCCTTTCCGAAAGACCGGACCGCCCACAGATCGTCCGAGACCGGGTGGGGGCTTTGGTAGCACCACGCGTAGTAGCAGATCGGTGCTCCGCACTGGCCCGGGACGCCGCCCGCTCCGCAGGTGAGCCCTTCGGGGCAGGATCCGCACTCGAGGACACCGCCGCACCCGTCTTGGAGGACGCCGCAGCGAAGCCCCAAGTCGTCGCAGGTGGCGGGCAGGCACCCGGCGCAGCGGCCGGGCTCCGCGGCGCCGCAGATCTGTCCCTCCTCGCACGCGCCGCAGCTCTCGAAGCCGCCGCACCCGTCATTGAGGACGCCGCAGCGATGACCTTCGCTTTGGCAGGAACGGACCGGCTCGCACGCTTCGGTATCTTCGGTATCCGTCGACAAAGCGTCGGTGCCCCCATGGGAATGGGTGTCATCTTCGGTCACCGACGAAGTTCCCTCACCGCAGCCCACCGCGAAAAAAAGCGCCGCAGCGAGGCCATAAGCCGCGGTCAGCTTCGTCGCAAACCCGTTTTTGTTTCGGATGAGATCCATAGCGTTCTCCAGTGCTGTCGTCTCGCGGCTGGGCTTCCCCGTCGCCGAAATCGCCGGATCAACTTAACGAAAATGAGAGAAATCGCATAGCCCCGCGAAGGTGAGAAAGAGCCGAGGGGCTAAGTCGGGAGAAAGGCTGGGGGCAAAAAGAGGCTCACTCGCCGGTGAACGCTACCTTTTCATCCGGCTCGGCGGTGAGTCCGCGGCGGGCGTCCTTGGTCTCCAGGATGAGCTCGAGGGCCGCGATCTCCCAACCGAGGGCCTTGTTCATCTCGAGACTCAATCCATCGTCGATGAGCTTCTCGGTGAGCTTTATCGCCACAGGAGCTTTCTCGGCGAGCGCGGCGCTCACGTTCTTCGCGGCGGGGTTCTTCTCGTCCGGCTTTCCCGCCAGCGTATCGCGACAGTTGCGCACATCGAACAAGGTGATCGCCGCCCCCTCCTCCTCGGTGGGAGCCGTGTCCTCGTGGGGCAGAGCCTCTCCCGAGGCCATGTCGAGCAAGACGCGATCGATCCCGTCGGCGCTCTCGCACAGGACATCCACCACGCCGAAGCGCTGGGCCTTGTCCGCAAAGAGCACCTCGCCGGTGAGGAGCAGGTACTTCCCTATCGACTTGCCCACCCGGCGGGGCAACCGCTGGGTTCCCCCGCACGCGGGCAAGATCCCCCTGCCCGTCTCCGGAAAAGAGACGACCGCCTGAGGCCCGGCGATCACGTGGCGACAGGCCAGCGCGAGCTCGGCGCCCTCGGCCAGGGTGGGGCCCTCCAGCCGCGCCACCGTGATTTTTTCACTCGCCGCAATTTTTCGCAGCGCGTTTTGCCCTTTTTTGTACATCGCCAAGATCTCGGCGGTCTTGCCCGCCGAGATCAGGTCGGCCATGTGGTTCCTGTCGATCCCGCCCAGAATCTTGCACCCGCCTTCGAACACGATGATAGCGACGCGATCATCGCGCTCGTGCTTTTCGAAGGCGCCGGCGATTTGATCGAACAGCGCCCCATCGAACCCGTTGCCGTTCATGGGCCTGTTGACGGTGATGGTGGCGATCTTGTCCTTGACGCGCGACTCGACCCAGCGCAGACCGATGTTGCGGCGTTCTATCGCCGCGCCCGGTCTGGGCACATCGCGCCTATCGGCGACGACTCCGGCGAGATCCGCCGCGCCCTTGAGACCAAAGCGATCGACGAGCTCAAAAGGCCCGTTTTTGAACCGGAGACCGCAGCGAACGGCGATCTCGATGTCCTCGGGCCGCCCAACGCCGTCATCCACGATGGAGAGCCCCACCAAGATCAACAGCCCTTGAAAAAGCTTCTCGACCTGCCGGCTTCGCTGTTCGTCCACCGGGCCATCGAGGATCCAGCGCTCTTTGTTGCCGAGCTGAACCCTGAGCCTCTCCGGAACGGCGTAGAGATTGCCGAGCGCGTCGAGCCCCGCCGTGAGCTTGGCGGCGACCTCGATCCCGCTGCGGTTCATCATCTCGAAAAACCCCTCATCGAGGCCGAAAGCAGCTTTTGCCGCCGCATCGATGGTCGGGATATTCGCGTCGCCCTCCGTTGCCATGCGGACGCTCTCCAACAAACACGCTCCGAGAATGCGCCTGGCGATGCCTCCGGGGCTGTCCGGCACGGTCACGGGCGTCAACCCGATGAGGCGCGCCATGTCCATCGTCCGATAGTAGACATCGTCCGAGGTCGCCGGTGTCCTCACCACCTCAGCGTAACGCGCCGCGGGCACAGGCGCGAAGAGGCGCAGGCCGACGAGTCGCTCCGGCGTAGAGACGAGTTTGTGGAAAGAACCCATCGGCGTGCCATGGCTGCCGACGGTGAACACCGCGGACTTGCCGCAGATATCATCGACATTCTTCAGCGCGGCGCGCTTGCTCTCGAAATCGTCCACAATGGTGTCAATGACGAAATCCACCCTCTTGAGGTCGGACGGATCGGTCGTCGTTCTTATTTTGCCGAGAACCTTCGCGCTGTCTTGCCGGGCTCGATATGAGCCAAAGCCAGTCTCGTCAGCCCTCTCGAGGTTGCCGCTGATCGTCTCAACGGCGCTCTCGATGAACTCGGGCTTGATGTCGACCAGCACCACCTCAAGGCCCTCTTTGGCGATGATCTCGGCAAGCCCTGAGCCGATGGTTCCGGCACCCAGAACTCCAATACTCCTCAATGGGGCCATCCTCTTTTTTCCTCCGCGACTGACCGGAGATCTGTCCACCGCGACGAGTCGGGTCTTTCCCGTGTCGCCGCGGCTCGGATCGAGAATTGTGCCATACGACAAACGGTCGAGGCAAAAATCAAGCCGCACGTTCAAGTTATCGCGTGCGGCCGAAAAAAAAAGGCTGCTGATGAAAGCAGCCAAAAAAAAGTGCGAAAGGGGGGACTCGAACCCCCACACCCTTGCGGGCACAGGCACCTGAAGCCTGCGCGTCTACCAATTCCGCCACTTTCGCAGAGCGGGCTTCTTTATCTACTCTCCTCAATTTTGGTGTCAACCCTAAAAAATCTTTGGGGCCGTCACTTTCTCGATTATCGCCGGCTCCGTGTTTCGCGTTGCTTAAGCCGAGGCCCACCTCTGCGGTGCTGCGCAGGCGTCCCTAGAAAATGTACCCGACGCGCGCGCCGGCTTGAAAGCCAAGGCCAAAACCGGCGTCGACGTACACCGCCACGTTGCGGTGAGGTTTGAAACGAGCCCCGGCCAGAAAGTTTACCCAAGGAACGATGCCGGTGGGCAGATCGTAGGTCTCCTCGTATTGCTCGTCGTCCGACGTGCCGCACCAGATGTCGCTCTGGGTCCCGAGCCCTCCCTTGGTTCGAGGTGTCTGGGCGTCGGTGCAGGGCAGCTTGCCGTCGCTCGAGTAGCTCGCCTCTGTCCTCTCCAGCCCGCCCAAGGGGACACCGATACCCAGCCCGACACCGTAGGTGATGGCCACCCAGTCGCGAATCGGCGTGCTCCAGATGAAGTCGACCGTGATCAAAATGGACTTCAGGTCGTTTTTCACGACTTCCCACGAGTTACCGCTGGCTCCCGATTCTTTGAACGAGACGTAGCCGTCCCAGCCCAGGCTCACAAACCACAAGGCCGCGGTGATATCGAGCCCATTGCGCCGGTAGGTGAACTCCGGCCCCACCCCCTGTCCGCTGACGAGAAGAGGCGAATCCGAGTGGATGTCGACGCCGAACATCTCGATGAGCCAGCGGGGCATCGGGACCCACCGGTAGCGCAGCCCCACGGAGAAATACGCCTTCTCGGGGTCTTCGGCCAGGCCCGCGTCGGTGTCTTGGACCGGAGGAGCGATCTCGGCTTGCTGCTTTCCCGAGAGAAAGGCTTCATCGCTCTTGTCCACCTCCCGAAAGCTGCCCGGTGCGTCTCCTTCGCTGTCTTTCGCCTCTGCCGGCGCCTCATCGAAAAGAAAGTCGTCATCCGATTCTTCTTGCGCCGCGGCGCTCGTGGCGACCACACCGCTCAGGGCCGCAATCATCACCGACATCAGCTTCATGAAGAAGCTCCTTTCGCGCTCGGTTGCTGTGTTCGATTCCCGAGTATAGGTCGGGCGCCAATGGCGCTCAATATCTCAAGCGGGTGGGGAAAGCTTTTTTTAGACCGGGGGTTAGCCTTTTTTAGGATTATCCGAGACCTTCTCGAGAAGATCCTTAGAGTCGCGCTTGATGTCTTTGAGCACGCCCTCCATTCGGGACATGCCCCGGCGGATATCGTCGAGATCCTGCTGGGTCGCGAGATCGAACAGCGCGACGAGGCGCTCTTTTTGAGTGGTCACCGCGTTCGACACTTTGAACGGGACAGCCATCGCTCTTTCGACGACCGCGCCGAACTTCTCGCTCTCCATCAGCTTGCCGATCGCGGGGGACTGCATCAGGGACATCCCCTTGTTCACGACCTTGTCTTTGAAATTGCTCAACATGGCTGTTCCTTCCCCGGAGCGACGACGCCCCGCAAGATGCTCTATTTAGAAGTCGGCACGGCCGATTGTCAACACGTACCTCCTGGGACTCGACTAAACACCCGAAAGGCTCGATGGCTCAAACGGCAATGGGATCTGAATGGGGTGGCTGACTCGGTACGGGCTGATGCCCCCCTTGAGGAGCATCTTTTCGAGCCCGGCGTCGCAGCGTGGGCCGATGGCGACCTCCCGCGCGCCGATCCTCTGGACATAAGCGAGGATCCCCGATCTGTCCTCGCTCTCTCCGAGCCGAAA
Organism: Deltaproteobacteria bacterium; assembly: GCA_011389755.1. Classification (GTDB taxonomy): domain Bacteria; phylum Myxococcota_A; class Polyangia; order JAAYKL01; family JAAYKL01; genus JAABTR01. The sequence continues at coordinate 4,887 of JAABTR010000500.1, forward strand.
CCCCTCGACGGCCCAGGCGGGCACCTCGCGGCCGGGCCCAACGTAGACCGTCCGCCTGGGCACCACTTTCTCGAGCCAGCCGGTCGAGCCGTGGATCACGATGCCGCGATCAGGCCACCTCGCTTCGAGCCTGCGCATGGGCACCGTTGCGTAACCTATGCGTTTCATCCGCCCGAACATATCGTAAAGAGCTCGGCTCACCCGGATCGGCTCCGGGTAGTCCCGCAGGATCCAGGCGAGGTCGAGAGCGGCGGCGCGGTTGCCGCACACGATGAGGCTGACTCCGTCCACGGCCTCCGCCTGTCTGGCCCAATCCCAGATTTGAGACGCCACGCGCGTCGGCGCCGGTGGCTTGGGATCGGCAGGCTCGGTGTCCAGGAGCAGAAGGTCGCATTCGGGATAACTGATATCCGGTGCGGCCAGCGGCTTGGTGGCTCGAAACCCGCTCGTAAAGAGAATCCTCCGACCTCGATAAGAGACCAAGAGCTGCGCCGAGCCCGGCCCCAGTCCGGCGGGAAAAATACGAATCTCCATGCGCCCCAGGCGTATCGATCGGTCGAACCCCAGCGACAGCGCGTCCAGCCTGCGCTGCTGGGCTCCGATGGCCGCCGAGGTAGGCGGTGACACCAAGACGCGAGCGCCCGCGCGGGGGAGAACTTCATCGACGTGGGAGACGAACGAGAGGGCCGCGCCCTTGGACGAGCTGAACCCGATGGGCGTGCCCAGGAGACGAAACCCCCCTTCCCATGTCACTCCCGAGGGCAGCCTCGAAATCGACGCAACAGTCGAACTCGCCTTGGTCGGGTCGCTAGAAGGGGTCATCTGCTTCATGTGCTCCAAGCTAGAGAAGCCTCAAGCGGCTGTCAAGCAATGCAAAAAACCGTTTTACACCAGAAATCGCAGATCCCGAAACTTGGCAGGAGCGCTCCACATGAATAGCATCACCCGTCTGAGCGTCGAACCAACAAAGCCGCGCTCGAGAAAATCGAGGAGGAACAACAACATGGCCAATGCAAGGCTTACATCGGCATTTTCTTTTTCGCTCGCCGCGTTCGTCGCGTCCGTACCGATCATCGCGCACGCCGAAACCGCCGAGAATATCATCGCGAAGGTCGACGAAAACCTCACAAAAGTCGACGACCAGACCTACACCGCTGAGCTCGAGGTGCTCAAAGAGGGTCAGGTGATAAAAAAGATGAGCTTCGAAGCCAAGCTCAAGGGTCTGAACAAAAAGCTGATCCGATTCACCGCCCCCGGCGACGTCAAGGGTATGACGATCCTGACCACCGAAGACGGCCTCATGTACGTCTACCTGCCCAGCTATAAAAGAATCCGCCGGGTCGCCGCCCACGTGCGCAACCAGGGTTTCATGGGCACGGATCTCTCGGCCGAAGACATGGGGTCGGCGTCTTTGTCGGTGGGCTGGAAGTCCCGCGTGATTAAAGAAAACGACACAGATTGGATCCTCGAGGTGACCCCGAAGCCCGGAAACGAG
>JAABTR010000501.1 GCA_011389755.1 Deltaproteobacteria bacterium
CACGGTCACAAACATCTCGCAAATACCCGACAGGCAAAGCCGAACGTACAACGTGGAGACCAGCCTGAACGGAAAGCTGGCCGAGAGCGCGTTCTACATCGGTTCCATCGCGCGGGTGGACTTTGAGGTCGGGGACGAAGAGGGTATCTGGATTCCCATTTCGGCGTTGCTCAGCGATGGGATCGATCATGTTTTTGTCGCCGATGGGGACCGGGCGGTGCGCAAGAACATCCTTCTCGGCCCCGTGGACGGCTCCTTCGTCCGGGTCGATGGTCTGGCGACGGGAGATCGCCTCGTCGTGTCGGGCATGAGGAATCTCGAAGGAGGCTACAAGGTCTCTGTGATCGATCGGACCCACGACGGGGGAGCTGCAAACGCGAACGCGGGCGCAGCCCTCGCCGGGACAGAACCATGAAGGGCCTCATAGCCCAGGCCGTCTCCAATCGCCGCATCACGGTCTTTTGCACGGTGGCGGCGGCGCTGTACGGGCTATACGCCTACGCGGCCCTGCCCAAGCAGGAGAGCCCGGACGTCTCCGTCCCGGTGGCCATGATCACGACGATCTATCCCGGCGCGGCTCCGGTGACTGTCGAGCGTCTCGTCACCGAGCCCATCGAGGACGCCGCGAGCCGGATAAACGGCTTCGATACGGTGCGTTCCTATTCCCGCGACAGCGTCTCGATTGTCGGGGTTCGGCTGCGGCAGGGAGTGGACATCGCTGCGGCGTGGCAGGAACTCGAGGACGAGATCGACGATGTTGCGGCCGACCTGCCCAAGGGATGCCGCGCGCCGAGCATCCGCACGGATTTGGATGAGACGGCGGGGATGATCATCGCGTTGTCAGGAGCGAGCTACAGCTACGATCAGCTCACCGGATTCGCCCGGGTGTTCAAAAAAAGGCTCGGAACCGTCCCGGGTATCGGGCGTTTTGATATCAGCGGCGAAATCGAAAAACGCATCGAGGTTATCGTCGAGCTGGACAAGCTGAGCCAACACGGCTTCTCCCTCGAGGACATGACCCGGATCCTGGGGGCTCAGAACGTGGAGATCCCCTCGGGGCGCCTCGAGAAAGGGCGTTTTAAAATCAACGTCAGCACCCCCGGTGTTTTCGAGTCCGCACGTGACATAGAGAACGTCATCATCGACGTCTCCCGCGAGAGCGGCGCGCCGGTGCGCTTGCGGGACGTGGCCCGGGTCGAGGTCGCTTTGGAGTCGGATACCTACCGCATACGACAAGACGGCGATCGCGCGGTCTTGTTGACGGGGTACTTTCAGCCGGACAAGAACGTGGTGGCTGTGGGCGAAGAGGTCCGAGGCATCATAGAAGACGTCAAGGGCGGTTTTCCATCGGATCTGTCGGCTCACGAGGTGATATTTCAGCCCAAGGACGTGTCTCGGGCCACCGCCGATTTCATGGGCAGCCTGGTGCAGGGGATCGTTCTCGTGGTCCTGGTGGTGTTTATCGGTATGGGGCTGCGCAACGCGATCATCGTCTCGTCGGTCATTCCCATCTCGGTCCTTTTGACATTCGGCGTCATGTGGCTCATCGGGGTCAAGGTGCACCAGGTGTCGGTGGCCGCACTCGTCATTGCCCTGGGGATGCTCGTGGATAACGCCATCGTTGTGGCGGACGCGGTGCAGGTTCGCATTGACGACGGGATGGATCGGGTCAAAGCCGCGGTGGAGGGCGCTCGAGAATCGGCGATGCCGATATTGACCTCCACCTTGACCACCGTCGCCGCGTTCTCGCCGCTGCTCGTGTTGCCGGGCATGGCGGGGCAGTTTCTAGAGAGCATTCCCATCATCGTTATCGTGGCTCTCACCGCATCGTACGCGGTGGCTATCGTGGCGACTCCGGCCATGGCAGCGGCCTTTTTCAGGCCCCTTAAGACCGTTCGATATAGGGAGGGTGCGGTCCGCGGCGCTTTTAGCAAGCTGCTCGAGTTTGCTCTGGTTCGCCCCAAGCGCACCTTGGCGGTGGCCGGTGCGCTGCTCATGGCCTCGCTCGGGCTCATTTCGTTGCTCGACGTGCGTTTTTTTCCCTATGCGGATAAGCCCATCGCCTATATCGATGTAAACGTGGAGATCTCCGACCTCGACGCCGTGGAGGAGGTCGTGGCCGAAATCGAAGAGCTTTTAAAAGAACAGGTCGAGGTCACCCACGTCACTTCGGCCATCGGGGACGGCCTTCCGAAGTTCTACATAACGCTCCCGACGGCGATTCAATCCCGAAGTTTTGGGCAGGTCTTCTTTGAGTTCGACTTAGAGCGCGGCGCCAGGTTCGAGAACAATCAGGAGCTGGCGGCGCATCTGCAAAAGGCCATCGACGCGCGTCTCGTTCGGGGTCAGGCCTCGGTCAAGCTCTTGCAGCAGGGCGAGCCGGTCAGGGCTCCGGTGGTTGTCAGGCTGAGCGGCGAAGACACCGATAAACTCGAAAAGGCGGCCTCTGCGCTCGCTTCCGAGATGCGAAAGGTGCCCGGTGCCGTGAACGTCGCCGACGATGTGCCGCGCAGGAGTTTCGAGCTGCGCGTCGATGTCGATGACGATCTCGCCGGCAGCATGGGGGTCAGCAAGTACGACATCCAAAGGCAGATAAGCATCGCACTCCACGGGAGCCCGGCATCGGTTTTTCGCAAGGGCGGTCGGGAGTACGACATCGTTCTTAAAAGCGATATAGACAGCCCGGAAAAATTGGGAAACCTAGGGATCAAGTCCAGCATCGCGGGCAACAAGGTGCTCGTCAAACAGTTTGCCGAAGTGTCCCTGCGCGATCGACTCGAGACGATTATCCACTATCAAAAGGAACGCAGCGTCGCCGTGGTTGCGGACGTGGCCCCGGGCACGGGAGCGGCGGTGCTCGCCGACCGCATCGAGAGCGACATTCTCCCCAGAATCGACTTGGCGGGAGTGGATGCTATTTTCGACGGAGAGCGGGAGAAGATACAGAAGAATTTCGGGAACGTCGGCTATTCGGCGCTGTTTGCCCTGGCCGCCGTCTACATCATTTTACTCTTCCAGTTCGGGTCCTTTTCGAAGCCCTTGGTCATCCTCGTCACGGTGCCCTTGTCCATCGTGGGATCGGTGATCGGTCTGCTCGTTTTTTGGCAGCCTCTTTCGTTCACCGCGCTTTTGGGGGTCGCGAGCCTCATCGGCATCGTCGTCAACAACGCCATCTTGCTCATGGAGTTTGTCGGCAAGGGGTTGTCCCAGGGGCTGAACGTGGATGGCGCCTGCCGGGACGCGGTGTCCAGGCGGTTTCGGCCGATCTTATTGAGCACGATAACGACGGTGGCCGGTCTCATCCCCCTGGCGCTTTCGGGCAGCGCCATGTTTACCCCCATGGCGGTGGCCTTGATGACAGGCCTGCTCGGATCTACATTGCTCACGCTGATTGTGATACCTGTTGTCTATCGCCAAACTCAGCGAGTTTCGCTCAGGAGATCGAGACAGCGCGAGGCGTGTGATCTTGCCCATTTGCCAGTTGGGCACAGTGTTTGAGGTGTAGAAAATAAAAGGAGGGGACCTCTCATGGCGTCCGAGCTCACAAAAAAGCGCGTTCTCCTGGTCGGCGACGATGCATCCGTGCGGCTCACCCTCGTTGCCCTTTTAAGGGGCATCGAAGTCGACGTCTTCGAAGCGACGGACGCTGCTCGAGGTCTCCAAAGTTTCGAAGCGCAAAAGCCCGACGCCGTTTTGATCGACTTGGCCATGCCCGGTCGCAACGGCCTGGAGTTACTCGAGGAGATTAAAAGACGGGCGAAGCGTACGCCGGTGATCGTGATCTCGGGGATCGATAAAATAGATGATACGATCGAGGCCTTGCGGCGGGGCGCATGGGATTATCTTGCCAAGCCGATTCACGACATCGCCACGCTGGAAGACGCTGTCTTTGGGACTTTAGAATGGGCTCGGACCATGGCACATTATCCGAAGCCGAACGAATCCGAGGACTTCAGTAACGAGATCGAAAAGCGCATCAGGCAGCTCGAGATGAGCCGGGATCGCCTGCGACAGACCGAGAAGCTCCGAGCCATCGGGCAGCTCGCAGGCGGTGTGGCCCACGATTTCAACAACCTGCTCGGCGGTATCAGCGGCTATGCTGAGCTTGCGAGGCTGCATGTCGAAGATGGATCGAAGCCGGCAAAATTTCTCGACGGGATCGTGGCCATGGTGCGCAGCGCCAGCGATCTGAACAGCAAGTTGCTCTCGTTCTCCCGCATGGGGCCTGTCAAAGTCGTCGCTTTCGATATCAACGAGGTGGTGCGCGATGTGGTCGACCTCATCAGCCACAGTTTCGACAAGAAAATCGAAGTCGAGGCGTCCGTGGCGCACCCCCCTCAGTTCATTCGGGCAGATATGGCACAGCTCGAGTCGGCGCTCATAAATCTCGCGGTCAACGCGCGGGATGCCATGCCCGAAGGCGGAAAGCTGACGATGGGCACCTCGCGGCACACCATCGCGCGAGACGAAAGAGCTCCTGATGAACCACCTGCCGGGCAGTACGTCCGCGTGATTGTACGAGACACGGGCGTGGGCATGGCTCCCGAGACCGTGGAGCACGTCTTCGAGCCATTTTTTTCCACCAAGGAGGGGCATTGGACCGGTCTCGGGTTGGCCGTCGTCCACAGCGCGGTGGAAGAGATGGGCGGGTATATTCGGGTCGAGAGCGCACCGGGACAGGGGACGACCGTGGCGCTTTTTTTACCTCCGTACTCTAAATGACGAGCATGCGGCAATCGGGAGAGCAAAGCGTGCTCCCCAAGGGGCCGTCGTCGCACTCTTCTTTGTGCTGCGGTTGGACGCTGTCGTCTCCGCAGTACGGGCCAAAGCTGCAGTCGGTCTTGCAGCCTTCGTAGACGTCGTCCGCGTTGTCTTCGCCGTTGTCGCACTGCTCGAAAGCCGGGTCCACGACGCCGTCTCCGCAGCTGGGCGGGAGCTCGCAGCCCTCGGAGCAGGCGTTCTCGTCGAGGGCGTACGCGTCGTCGTTGAAACCGTTGTCGCACTGCTCACCGGCGTCTTCGTCGAGGACGCCGTCGCCGCAGTGGGGACCGAAGGTGCAGTCGGCGCTGCATCCCCCGTAGCCGCCGGTGTTGTCTTCGTCTCCGAGGTCGCACTCTTCGTAGGGAGCATCGACGTTCCCGTCACCGCACAGGGGTCCGAACTCGCATTCGGCCGTGCAGCTGCCGTAGGCGGGCGAGGCGAACTGGCCATAGTCGCACTGCTCGCCTACGCTCACCACCCCGTCGCCGCAGTACGGCGCGAACGTGCAGTCATCCGCGCAGTGCTCGGTCCCGTCGCACTCCTCGGGGCCGTTTCGGATGTCGTCACCGCAGTGGGGCCCGGGCAGGCAGTCCAGGCTGCAGGACAGGTCGCCGTATTCCTTGCCGTTGAGGTCGCCGTTGTCGCACACCTCGCCGGCCGCGTCGTTCACCACTCCGTCGCCGCACCGTGGGGGCAGCACGCAGCCCGGCCCGCAGGCATCCGAACTTTCGGTGTAGAGGTCGTTGTTTAGCCCGTTGTCGCACTGCTCGCCTGCTGCGCCGTCGAGGACGCCGTCGCCACAGCGAGACGCCAGGGTGCAGTCGGCGTTGCACCCGTCGTAGCCGCCCGCGTTGTTGCCGTCTCCGAGATCGCACTCTTCGTAGGGATCGTCGACGCTGCCGTCACCGCAGTGGGGCGCGAGCTCGCACTCGGCGGTGCAGCTGCCGTAGGCTGAAGAAGCGAACTGGCCGTAGTCGCACGCCTCGCCGCCGCTCACCACGCCGTCGCCGCAGTAAGGCTCGAGGGTGCAGTCCTCCAGGCAGTGCTCGGTCCCGTCGCACTCTTCGGAGCCGTTGCGCACGTCGTCGCCGCAGCGCGGCCCCGGTTGGCAGTCGTAGCCGCACGAGGTCGGGCCGTACTCGACGCCGTTCGACGCGCCGTTATCGCACGCCTCGGGGCCGTTTGTTATGCCGTCCCCGCAAAAGCCGCCGTAATCGCAGCCGGTGGTGCAGGCAGCTAAGCCGTAGCTGTCATCGCTGTTGTCGCCGCCGTTGTCGCAGGACTCAAAGGCCGGCTGGACAGTGCCGTCGCCGCACGAAGTGGGCGTGACACAACCCGGCGCGCAGGCGCCGGAGACGCCATTTTCCCGGATCGTGACGTTCAGGCCGTCGTCGCATTCCTCGTGCTCTGCTTGGACCACGCCGTCGCCGCAGCGGGGGCCGCGTTCCGAGCAGTCGGGCAGGCACGAGCCATATGATCCGTCATTTACTGCGTCGTCGCACTCCTCGTCGCCCACGACGATGCCGTCGCCGCAGATGGACGCGCACTCGCTGTGGGCGCTGACAAAACCGCCGAGAGTGAGGTTGAAGTTGG
>JAABTR010000502.1 GCA_011389755.1 Deltaproteobacteria bacterium
TCGATCTTTTTTTCCGAAGGCGGGGACAGCTTGACGTGAGTCGGGAAAGCGGCGCCGCCCATGCCCACCAACCCGGCCTTGAGGATGCGATCTTTGAGGTCGCCTGCGGGAGCGTCTCGCCACGAGTCGCCGAGCCCCTCCATGGGGGCAGCGCTCTCCTGACCGTCGTTCTCGATGACGATGGACATGGCGGGCACCCCCATCATCGAGGGCCGCGGCTCCACCGCTTTGACTTTTCCCGAGACCGAGGAGTGTATGTAGGTTGACACGAACCCCATGGGCTCGCCGATCACCTGCCCGACGAGGACCTCGTCGCCGGGTTCCACCACGGGCTTGGCCGGCGCGCCGATGTGCTGGGACAAGGGGATCTCGACCTCCTCGGGGGGGGGCATCGTCTCGACCGACAGCTGAGCCGTGCGGTCTTTTTGGTAGCGGGGATGGACACCTCCCCCGAACGTGACCGCTTTCATGCTTCGCCTCCTTTGACCTCGCTCGCAACCTCGTCGTCCTTTTCGGACACGTCATCGCGGGCCTTTTTTCCCTTGGGCGTGTCGTCTTTTTTGGAAGGTTCGTCCGCGGCTGCTTTTTTGGCGTCTTTGGCTTTCTTGGCGGCCGCCTTTTTGGCTTTTTCGGCGCTTTTCCACTCTTCAGCGCGCTTTTCGTGGTCTTCGCGCGCGGTGGGGTCGGTGAGCCAGGTGGTCATCGCGTATTTTCGAGAATCGAAGATGCTGCCTTGCGGACACGCCCAGGACGCCGGCTCGGGGATCTCGCCGTCGCTCGCAGAGTCGACGAAAGCCAAGGAGCCGTTCATGGACAGGCGCTTCGACTGCTTGGTGCACAGCTTGCAACCGGTGCAGCCCACCGAACAGACCTCTTTGACGGCCTTGGCTTTGTTTGGGTTGACGCAAAGGACGTGCACCTGCTCTTTCGCCGGGACCATCTTGATGATGCCGCGGGGGCAGGCCGAGACGCACGCGCCGCAGCCGGTGCACCGCTCGGGGATGACCTGTGCGAGCCCGGTGGAGGTGATCAGGATGGCATCGAACGGGCAGACATCGAGGCATGTCCCGAGCCCCAGACATCCGTGTTCGCACTTCTTCGGGCCGCCGGCCAGGTTGTGGGCCGCCGAGCAGTTGCGGACCCCGAGGTAGCGGGCGCGCTCAGGGGCGAGGCGGTTGTCGCCGGCGCAGGCCACGAGCGCCACCTTGGGCGCCTCGGCGCTGACCTCGACCCCGAGGATGCGTCCGATCTCTTGGGCCATCTCGGCGCCGCCTGGAGGGCAGGCTGAGGGGACCGCTGTCCCTTCGATCAGCGCTGCGGCGTACCCGGAGCAGCCGGGGTAACCGCAGCCGCCGCAGTTGGCTCCGGGCAGGATCTCCAGGAGCTTTTCTTGTCGCTCGTCGACTTCGACCGCGAAGGCTCTGCGACCGATGGCCAGCATGGTCGCCATCACCAACCCGATACCCGAAAGGACTGCAACTGGAATCAGTAACGGTGTCATCGAGGTTTCCTTTTTTCAGTTGCTAGGTGCCAGACCCGAAAATCCCATAAAGGCCAAAGACAGAATTCCCGCAGTGACAAACGCGATCGCGGGGCCCTTGAAGACCTCGGGGATATCCACAGTTTCCATTTTTTCGCGCAGGCCTGCAAACAGGAGCAGGGCGATGGCGAAGCCGCCCGCGGCTCCTATCGCGTGGAAGATGACCTGCACGAGCGAGTACCCTCTTTGGATGTTGAGAACCGCCAGGCCCAAGACCGCGCAGTTTGTGGTGATGAGCGGCAAGAAGATGCCCAGAGCCTGGTAGAGGGTCGGCGACAGCTTCTGCACGGCCATTTCGGTCAGCTGCACCGTCGAGGCGATGACCAAAATGAACGCGATGGTCTGGAGGTAATCCACTTTGTACGGCTTGAGCGCGTAGGTTTGGATGACGTAGGTGACGACCGAGGCCACGAGCATGACGAACAGCACGGCCATCGACATTCCGACCGCTGTGCTCATCCGCTTGGAGACCCCGAGAAACGGGCAGATGCCGAGGAACTTCGACAAAACGAAGTTTTCGGTGAGCATTGCCACGATGACGATGAGAATGACTTCTTGCATGGTCGACCCTCGAATCTCGTTAGTCGAAATCGCATCGCGTCACGGGCCCGCGATTTCGTGAACCCGCACTCTCTTAACGTTTTCTGTTCGCCATGGTCAACGGACTACCAAAAAAAATTCCGGTTAACGACCCGAATTTTTTTTGTGGTCCTCTCGAAGCGGCGCTTTTATGCTTGGGTTTTTTCTGATGGGAGAGGTTCGAGGAGCGAGTCGTCCGCGAGCTCTTCTATTTGCTTGAGCAGATCGAGCACCTGGGATTCGTAGATTCTGTTGTCGGCGGCCCGGCCGATTCTGAGGGACTGCTCCAGGTGTCTCTGGGCGGTGGTGAACTGATTGCGCTCGAAGTAAATGCGGCCCAAGAAATAGTGGACCTGGACCTGCTCCCAGATCGTATTGCGTTCGTTGGCCAGATAGAGGGCTTTTTCGAGCTGGGCCAGCCCTTCGTTGCTGCCGAACTTGAGGGCATCGATGAACGACAAAAAGATGTTGTTGAGGTTGATGAGCAGCTCGAACTCGATCTCCTGGGCGAGCTCCTGGGACATCCTCAAATAGGTGAAAGCCTTGCGGAAATCTCCGAGCACAAGGTAGGCGTCGCCGATGTTGTGAGCGTTCTTGGCCACCATGTCTCGCATATCGTACTCTTTGGCGATGTCGAGGGCCCGCATGCTGACGGAGATCGATTTTTCCATCTCGCGGTTCATGTAGTACAGCTGGCCTCGGGCTTCCTCGAACTCACAGCGCGTGGTCGGGTTGGTCACCTTTGGCAGGAGATTTTCCGTCCTCTTGAGGGTGTCGCCGGCCGATTCGAAGTCGCCGGCGTTCGTCTCGGTCTTGGCGAGCTGAGACATGGCGGTGACCAGGAGGTTGACGTCGGCCTCCGGGTCCGCACCCATCAGCTCGATGACTTCCCGGTAAAACGGCGCGGCTTTTTTCATATCTCCTAGCCAGATGTACACCTGACCGGCGATGGCGCGGACCTCGCATTCGAGATCCCTGTCCTCCAGCTCATCGGCGAGCTCGATGGCCCGCTGAAAGTACTGCTGGCTCTCGAGGTAGCGGTCGGAGCGGGCCTGGAGCTCAGCGTTGAGGCGCATTATCTGCACCAGCTTGCGCTTGTCTCCCACGTCCTCGGCCAGCTCCTCGGCCAGGCGCATCTTTTCGCGCCCCAGGCTCAGCGCGTTGGTCTTGATGGCAAGGTGACCGATGGGCAGGTAGACCGAGAGGATTCGGTCCATATCGGGACGCGGCACGTTGTGCAAGAGCTCGAGCGCCTTGAGGTAGTAATCGAGCGCGGCTTGGTGCGAGTAATCCGCCGCGACCTTGTGGCCGGCGCGGATGAGGAAGTCGACGGCTTTTTTGCGCTCGCCTCCCTCTCGGTAGTGAACCGCCAGGCGCTCCACGAATTCATCGATGCGCTCGGAGAACATCTCCTCGATGGCCTGAGCCACACAGGCGTGGATCTCCTTGCGGTCGGAGAACACGATGCCGTCGTAGACCCCATCGCGCACCAGATCGGAGACGAACGCGTACTCCATGGTGGAGATTCGGTTGATGAGGCCCGCTTCCTTGAGCCCTTGGAGCGAAGGGCGCAGAGAGGCCCCGTCCACGCCGGTCACGTTGCTGAGCAGCTCGATGTTGAATCGTTGGCCCATGACGGCGGCGCGTTGTAAAATGCCTCGCTGCTCTATGGGCAATCGCTTGATGCGGGCTCCCACCAGTCCGCGCAGGGTCTTCGGAACATCGACGAGGCTCGCCTCCGGGTTGTAGGTCGCTTCACCTCCGTGCACCTCGACGACATTCCCCGCCACCAGGGCTTTGACGTATTCTTCGATGTACAGGGGGTTTCCACCGCTCTTCAGGGCGATATCGACGAGCAGGTCCTCTGGGGCTCTGCGCGCCCCCATCCTCGACAGCGCCAGGCGCTTGGATTCGCTCTCTGACAGGGGAGTGAGCGAAATTTTATGGAGAGTCTCCGACTCTTCGAAGACCACCTCCGAGCCGGGCCGGTGCGCCAAGGCCAACAGCAGCTGGAGATGCTCGATGGAACGTGCCAGGTGCTCGATGATCTCGAACGATTCGGTGTCGACGTACGCCAGGTCGTCCCAGAACAGGATGGTCATCTTGTCGGCGGCCAGGCTGGAAGAAGCTCGGATGAGCGACGAGCGAAGCTGACGGCTGCGTTCATCGGGGCCCGCGTCGCCCGCGCTGTGAAGCCCGAGCAGAACCGAGACCGCCTCGATCTCCTCGGGGATGAGGCCGAGCTCGCGGAGCCTCTCGACCTTGGCGCGCAGCACGTCTTCGCTCTCGATCTCACCGACCCCGAGGATCGAGCGGAACATGGCCGCGACAGCTGAAAACGGAGAAGAGTGGCGCCAGGGGACGCAGGTGGCTTCGTACCAGCCCACGTCGTGGCCGCCGCTGAGCAGTCGGCGCTTGACTTCGTGCAGGATCCGGGTCTTTCCGGTCCCTGCGTCGCCCACCAGGGCCAGGGTGCGTCCTGTGCCGCTGCTGACGTATGCCAATATTTCTCCGATGGAGCGCAGCTCTTCGCGTCGACCGAACATGCGGCCGTAGGTCTCTGTGACTGGGCGGCGGCCGACCACCTTGTAGGCCGTGGCCTCGCTGCCGCTTGTCGATGTGTTTGTCAGCTCCTCGAAATGATAGCTCCCCGTGGCCAGGGATTTGCCCGTTTCCGAAGTTATGACGCACCCCACCCCTCGCTTGGCCAGGTTGCGGGCCGCCGAAACGGCAGCGAAATAGGTGTCGTCTTCGCGGGGAGCCCCCGTCGACATCAGCACGATCTTGTCGGGATACACCCCGACGCCCACCTGGGGCAGGGTAAAATCCTGTTCCTTGATCAAAGCGGCCCGCTGGATCTTGAGGGCCGTGTCGACGGCGTCTTGAGTGTCTTTCCCATCGGCGACCTCGAGCCCGAACACGCCGATGATGAGGTCGTTTCGCTTCTCGACGACGGTGCCGCCGTTTTCGGTGATGATCCCTTCGAAACGTTCGAGCAGGGACGGGGGCATCGGGGGACCGATAAGCTCCATCGCGAGCAACGTGACGTCTCGAATCTCGGCGGCCAATGAGCGCGATCCTGTCCCCGTCGTGTGCGCGTCATCTCCGGTCCCGGTGGTCGGCACCTGTATGGACGTGATGTCGGATATCGCCTCATCGACCGCCTCGCCCGGGGAGGTCGGTGGGATCGATGACAGCGTCCCACTTCCGGCGAAGGCCGCGATGAGCTCGGGCTTTTCGGCCGAAGTCGGCGGGTAAGCTCCCCCTTCTTCTCCGAGCTCCCGGAGGAACGCGGTCAGGGTGTGGGCCCCGACACGTGTCCCGGTGTTGTACAAAAAGGCGATGAGAGACTCGTACAGCTCGCTGGCGCCTGCGAAGCGTTTGTCCGCCCTGGGATCCATGGCGCGAGCCACGATCTCGGCGATCTCTTCGGGGATCTGCTCGAGCCCCTCGATCTCGTTCAGCTTCGGATAGCTCTTGCTCAGCGAGGTGCGAATGATTTCGTGTGTCGAGCCGTTTTTGAACGGGTTGCTTCCGCTGATCAGTTCGTAGAGCACCACGCCCAAGGAGAAGATGTCCACCCGCCGATCGTGGTCCCCGCCGCGGGCCTGCTCGGGTGCCATGTAGGCGTACTTGCCTTTGATCGTGCTGCGGTCTTTGTCGGGCAAGGTGTTCTTGGCCCGAGCGATGCCGAAGTCGGTGAGCTTTACTTCGCCTTCGTAGGAGATGAGGATGTTGTGCGGGCTAATGTCGCGATGAACGATGTTTAGGGGTTGAAGGTTCTGGTCGCGACGCCGATGGGCGTAATCGAGCCCCTTGGCGACTTCGCTGCCGATGAAGGCCGCGAGCTCAGGAGGGATTGTCGTTTGGTATCGACGGCAGGCCTTGATGATGTTTGCGAGATCGAGCCCCTGCACAAACTCCATGGCGATATAGTAAGAATCGCCCACCTTGCCGAGATCGAAGACCTGTACGATGTTGGCGTGGTTGAGAGAGACCGCGATTTTCGCTTCGTTGATAAACATCTCCACGAAGCGTTCGTTATCCGTGAGATTGGGAAGGATCCTCTTGATGACGAGGAGCTTCTCGAAGCCCTCCACGCCGTATGACTTGGCTTTGTAGACCTCGGCCATGCCGCCGCGACCGAGAATCTCGAGTAACTGGTACTTGCCGAAAATCAACGAACGGGTTCCTTCATCCTCAGTTTTGACGACTCTTTTAGCATCTTATCCCAC
>JAABTR010000503.1 GCA_011389755.1 Deltaproteobacteria bacterium
GTTCCAAAATCTGCGCCTGCTCTTGCCGGTCCTCTTCATCACTGAGCACGCCGGCCAGAGCCATCAGAAGATCCAAATCCTCGGCGAGCTGCGCCAAGGCCGCGCGATAGATGTCGGCTGCTTCTATGCGGTCGCTCTCCTCGACGATGCCTCCGAGGCGCAAGGCCACCTCTTTGATAACCTCCGCGTCGTTTCGGGACTGGGCATACATGAGCTGGTTGCGCAAAATGCTGACGACCTCGTCAATTTGGTCGCGTCTTTCGAAGTGGTCCACAAGGAGCATCTGCGCTTGGTTGTGCTCCGGCTCCTCGCTGAGCACATCCCGAAGAACATCGATGGCTCTGTCTTCCCCGCCGCCGGTCTCTTCGAAAAGCGCTCGCGCGAGCACGATTCTCAGTGTGTTGCGCTCGTCGGGCTCGGCCAAGCTGTCAATGGTCTCTGCCACGAGCCGCTCGAGCTTGTCGAGAGCGCCCAGCTGGGCATAGATGTCGACCAAGGGCTCCCAGACGTCGCGCCGGGTCCGGACCTTGTCGAGCAAGTGCTCGTAGAACTCGGCTGCCAGCGTAAGATCTCCTCCGGGACCGGCGGCCGCCTCAGCGACTTGCGCGCCCACCTCCAAAACCTCTTCGGGCTCGATGGCATCGGCGGCTTCGCACAGCCACCTGACCGCCCCGGAAATATCGCCTTCCTCGTTGCGCCGTTTGGCGAGCCCCAGCAAGGCCCACCCCACCCGCGAGAGCCCCTCGAGGGTCTCCCGTCCCAGATCGACAGCGCGCTCCATGAGCTTCTCGGCCCGGCCTCCTTCTCCGAGCTCCAAAGCCACGTCCACAGCCTCTCGCACCTCCTCCGGGCCCACCTCGGAGCCGGCGGCCTTGAGCTCCAGGTAGTCGAGGAACATCCGCTTGTTGTCCGAACGCCGCGCGATACGCCCGAACAGCTCGAGCAGCCCCTCGTGACCGGGGAACTGCTCGGTCGCCCTGACGATGATCCCGCCGGCCCGATCGTAATTGGGGCTATCTTCCAAGGCCTGCCTGAGCGAGGCCACGCCGTCCTCCACGTCTCCTTGGGAGGCGAGCTGAATCTCGGCGAGTCGGTAAAGGGCATCCGCTCGCGTCTCCATCGGCTGCGCGCCGAGCTGCGTGAGCATGCTGAGCAGCCGCGTCTGCTCTTCGGTGTCGCCCTTCGCCTCGGCGATGCGGGCCTTGGCTCTCCAAATGTCAATCTCCCGGACGCCAATCTTCTCGGCGCACGTGTAGAGATCCTCGGCTTTTTCGTAGTCTTGGCGCTCTATCTCCATCACCTCGCCGATGCGCAGAAGCAGCTCGCACCGCGCATAGGAGTCGGTGCTGCGACGCGCTTGCTCCAGCTGGTATTCGAGTGACTCGAGATACTCATCGACCTTTCCGACGCGACTGGCCAGCTGCCGCGTCGGGTCGTTGAGCGTCGACAAGCCGGGGTTGGCCTCGAGGGCGCTCAAGCGCGCGGCGAAGGCCTCGTGGGGCCTGTCGAGCGGGCCCTCGAGGAGGTCGGCCAGTTTGGCGTAGAGTTTGGCTTTGAGCCGGGGATTCTCCGTCAGGTTGAGGCGGCGCTTGATCACCCTGCGCAAAAGCTGGTAGTCGCCGCGCTCGGTGAGCGACTTCTCGAGCCGCGGTCCCACGTCGGAGTGGGCCAAGGACTCGAGCGCGGACTCCAGCAGCTCCTCGGCCTGCTCGGGCTCGCCGCGCTCAGACGCGATGCGAGACAACTCGAGCAGGATCTCACAGACGCTCATCCCCGCATGCTTCGAAGCGTCGGCGTCCGGCGTCCGCCTGACGTTCATGAGCAAGGTACGGTAAGCGCGCTCTGCCCGCACGAGCTCCCCGCTGTCCCGAGCAAGCTCGGCCAGAGATTGAAGGATCTCGTAGTTGGAGGGATCCATTTTCGAGGCGACCTCGAACTGATCGATCGCCTCATCGACGAGCTCCATGGCCCCGAGGACCCGAGCCAAGAGCAGGTGCAGCGCGGCGCGTTCGGGCGAACGCCTCCGGCCGAAGCCCTCGATGAGCTGCTCGAGCACCTCGCGCGCCTCTTCGCACTTCTCGGCCCTGTGGTAACCAAGGGCCAAGATCCGGCCCAGCTCCCTTTGCTCGGGCATGAGGGCAAAGGCTTTTTCGAGGACCTCGATGGCGAGCTCGGGCTGCTTCAGCTTGTCGAGCGCGGTGTGCGCCGCTTCGGTCGCGAAAACGCTCACGGCGCTCTTGTCTTCTCCAGCGGCTTGGGCGGCTTGGGTCAACCCGGTTACGAGCTCCTGCCACTGCTCCCGTTTTCGATAGAGGTCGAACAGCAGCTTGATGACCTCTGCGTTGCGGGGAGACTCCGAAAAAGCGATCTCCAGCGTCTTCACGGCGTCATCGTAGTAGCTCGCGCGAATCTGGGCCCTTGCCAGGCGCAGGCGAACAGAGACCTTCTCGCTTTGACCGGCCAGCTCCAGACGCTTGGAGATCCACTCCACCGCGCGTGGAAAATCGCTCTTTTCGATCGACAGGCGCGCCAAAGCGTCGAGGGAGTCGTTGCTCGGCACCAATCGCACCACGTTTTCGTGAATCTTGATGGCCCGCTCCGAATCGGAGAGACGCTGCTCGACCACCGCGGCCGCTTTGGACCATTGACGGGCCGAGTTTTCGGCATCGCCGTGCTCCTCGAGCAGCTGAGCATATTCGCTGAGCAGCGCTGCGAGCTCTTCGTAGTGCCCACGTGCATCCAGAATCTCTTCCAGAGCTTTGACCGAAGGCTCGTGTCCAGGGAGCTCTTGCAGGTTGTCTCGCAAGACGGCCACCCGTCCGCCCTGCCCTTCCAGGCCTCCCACGAGTGAAGCGATCTCGAGCCTCAGGCTCAGCTTGCGATCCTGATCTTCACACAGCTCGAGCTCCCGGCTCCGCATGGCGAGCAGGTCGGGCAGCCTCTGCTGGATCTGATAAAGCGAGGCCAGCTCGCGAACCAGCTCGATGTCGCCCGGTGCCTGGGCCAAGAGATCCCGCAGGACATCCACCGCATCCTGGTACTGCTTCTCCTCGATTAGGATGGTGGCCGCGCGGCGCCTGAAAGACTGAATGGTCTGCGCCTCGAACGGCAGCTTGATCGAATCCCTCAAGATCGCGACCGCCGCCATGGGCTTGGCGTGAGCCTCGTAGCTTGAAACCAGTCTGTTCTGAGCCCAAGTCACGATATCTTCAAACGTCGTCTCCTCAGCCTCTTGGCGGCCGCTGAGCCACAAGACAGTGGCCTTGCGGTAGAGCTTTTCCAAAATGCGCTCAACCTCGTCGGGAACATCGGCCATGACCTCGAGAGCCGTCTGCGCGGCTTCGCGCAAAGGACTGAGGTTTTCAATCTCGAGCTCGTCGAGGGCAAAAAGGACTTGCACGAGCTCAGCATCGGGCTGCTTTCTCAAAAGCGCCGCGAGCGTCTTGAGCGCCGGAACGTGCCGGCCATCGAGGGCCAGCCCCTCACGGGCACACACGAGGCCTTTTTCGAAGTCGCCAAGCTCTTCGCGATACCATCTGGATATTTCGAGGTACCAATCGCGTCGCAAAGCGGGCTCGATAGCGCTGCCTTCGTCTGAAACCACGCGTTCCACCGCGGTCACCATCTCTTCGAAGGCCTCTTGTTCACTTGCGGCTGACTCGAGGGACGAGACGATACCCTCCTCGAGCACCCCCTTGGCCTGGCTCAGCTCGGCGACCGCGCGGGCGGCGCTGTCCCATTTGCCTCCGCGAACCGCGTTTCGCAAGACGGCTTGCAATATCTCCATATGGTCCGGCATCAACGCGTGGGCCATCTCGAATGCGTCCGTCGAGCTGGCGTAGTCCTCGATGTGCTCTTCGACGATGCGACCGCAGAGCCAGTACATGTGGGCCGCGCGTTCGGGGTCGTCGCATTTTTTGGCCGCGTCGCTGTAAGCCACCGCCACTTTGTCCCAAGCGCCCGTGGATCGGCCGAGCCTGTACAGCTCTTTTTCGATCCCTAGATCGGTCGGATCGAGGACGACGCAGCGCATCATGGTCGACAAAGCCGCGTCCCCGTCGTCTCCCCTCTCTTCTTGCAGGTAGGCGGTCTCCCGCAGGATCTCTATGCGCCGCCTCGCGTCCTCCACGCCGGCCAGCCGAGGTTCGGTCAGGCCTACGACATCCTGCCAGTCTTGTGTCTTTCGACACGCCTTGACGAGCACCTCTGCCGCCGCCGGGCCGTGCTCTTCCATCTCCACCATCTGCTCGAGGCCCGCCCGCGCCGAATCCTTGGATGCATCCAGCTCGAGGGCCTGGGCATAATTCTCGATAGCCGCCTCATAGGCGGACAGCTCGACGCGCAGGATGTCGCCGAGTCGGCAGAACCAGTCGACCGTTCGGCTGAAGTCGCTCGACATCGCCGCCTCGAGCTGCATGGCCAGCTCTTTGTAGCGGCCGGCTCGAGACATCAGCCTATCGAGCGACTCCATGGTCAGCTGGTTGCGCCCGAACTCCCGCTGGATCTCGAGCCAAGCGTCGATCGCGTCGTCGAGCTCATCGAGGCGATCTTCGAGCACCGCGGCTCTGCGGATGAGGTCGTTGCGCCTGCCGTGATCGACACCGATGTTCGACCGCGCCCGCAAGGCGTCCGCGAGCTCCTGCCAGCGCTCGAGAGACTCGAGGAGATGGACAATCGCGTTGAGCGCCTCGATGTCCCGCTCGTCATCTGCGAGGCGCTTTCTCCAGATCTCCAGCGCGAGAATGTCGTCTTCGAGATTCTCGGCGAGCCGGCCCGCCTGCCCCAAAACATGCCGTCTCATGGCCGGAGGCGGGTTGAGATCCGCGAGCCGAATCAAAACTTCAAGCCGCTGAGGCTGCTGCTCGGGCTCCACCAACAGCTTGTCGAGCCGGTGAGCCACCTCGAGCAGATCGCTCTCATCCGCCTCTTCGTGTTCAAGCACACGCGCGTACAGCTCAATGGCGCCGTCTTTGTCTTCGAGCTTGTCGTGGCTGATGTTGGCAGCCTCGACGAGCAGAGAGACCCGCACGCGGACCACGACCGTCTTTGCCGCGGCGGCCACCAGGGACTCCGCGTGGGCGCTGTAGAGCCCGGAGCGCCGCGCCAGCTGCCTGAGCTCTTTTCGCGCGTTGGTGTCGGAAGGGGACAGCGACAACAGCTCCGCATAATGGCGGATGGCCCCCGCGTCCTCGGCCTCTATGGCCAAGCGAGACGCGGCTTCTCTGTGGAGCTCGACGGCGTCCGCCCCCCGCGCAAAGGAGAGCCCCTGTTCGAGCGCCGCGATGATGAGGTTGTTGCGTCCGGTGGCCTCGTAGTTGATCCGCAGCATCCTCAGAGCGTCGGCCCTGATCTCCGGCTCGATGTTTTCGTCGCGAAAGATGCGCTCGAGGACCTGGCAGCCCTCGTCGTGGCCCGGAGCCTTGGTCAGAAGCTCGCGCAGATCGTCCAAGGCCGAGCGAGCATCGTTCAACTTGTCGAGATAACACGTCGCGATCTGGACGCGCGTGGCATAAGCCTGCTCCGCGGGCAACACCGAGAGCCGCGATCGCCACAGATCGATGACCTCGGCCCACTGGCCGAGTCGCTCGGCGATCCGCTCGATAGAGGACGCCAGCCTCTGGTCGGTTGGGTCGAGGCGAAGCATCTGACGCATATAGCCGATGGCCTTATCCGGCCGGTTCGCGAAATCCTTGGCGACGTGCGCCGCGTCGTCGAGCAGCTTGCGCCGCCGCGTCTCGTTCTCTGTGCCGGCCAGCTCCCGCTCGTAAAAGGAGAGCAGCTCTTCCCACCGCTCGGCGACGGTCAGCACCACCGTGAGCCGCTCGAACGCCCACTGCGCCCTGGGGTCGCGATTGAGTATTTCGGTGAGCAGGGAAATCACCGCCGAGGGCTCATCTCCAAACCACTCCTCGAAAAAACGCACGGCCCGGCGCCCGATGGCCTCCCAGTCGTTCTTGGGGAGGTTCCCCTCGAGGAGGATCTCACGATAGAGGCTCGCTATCGGTTGCGGGCGTCCCGTTTTTTCGACCATCTCCTCGGCGTGTTCCCACGCGTAGTCGCTGACGGGCGATTTTCTGACGGAATCCGAGACCCCCTCGAACACCGCAGGGTCGACATCGCGCTCGTCGCTCTTGGTGGTCTCTGCCCCTTCAATCTCCGAACTCGTCTCTTCGGCATCCTTTTCAACTTCCGCCACATCTGCCTCGAACTTATTGTTTTCGCTCATCGCGACCTCCGCGTCTGGACCCCTGTGCACTATTGAAAAGATGACCGATCGACGGTAAAGCGCCGTATTTCCCAAATCAAGGCAAAACGGCACTCGGGCCCGCATGACGGCCATTCATCA
>JAABTR010000504.1 GCA_011389755.1 Deltaproteobacteria bacterium
ATCCCGCTTGACGACAACTGGCTGACCACCGGCTACCAGCTCTACTACATCGGCTACGACGCGCTGCGCTCCGAGGTGGCGATTCCCCTGCCCACGGGCGGCAACGCCACCTCCCTCGACTACGAGTTCTTGGCCAGCAACCAGATAGTGGACGACTACCGCCTCACCTCGACCGAGGACTTTAGAAACCACTACGAAGCGGTGTGGCTCGAAGGGCGCACCGAAGATCAAAGGGGCGTCATCGTCTACAACACCGCGGACGAGCGGTACGAGTCGAAGGAGGTCTACCGGCTCGTCATCCCGTCGGACAACGCTCGCCCGAATCCCCAGGCCGTGCTCTTCCCGGCGGCGCCGCAACCGGACGACCCCAAGGCGACAGGCGGCATGGAGCTGGGCGACAGCATGCTGGCGGCCATGCGCATCAAACCGGCGGGCCAGCCCGAGGAGTCCCGGCTCTTGTACCAAAAAGAGTGGATCACCTTCGAGACCTCCGACCAGTTCCGTATCGTCGAGATGGTGGAAGAGACGAGCCGGAGAAACGTGGATGGCGAAATGAAACCCGCCTACGTGGTCAAGGTCGTCCACACCCCGCAGGGCTATGATGGGTCCGACTGCTGGGACCTCAACCGCAACAGCGCCTGCGACGACAACGAGGACAAAAACGGGGAAGACGGCTGCACCGTGGATGACTGCTACCCGGTGGAGGTCGACAACCTGTTTCTGCGCTTCAACTCGGACGCCTACGCGGCCGACATCAAGGTCTCCTCTCCCGGAGCCGAGATCACCGTGCCCACCACGCTGAACCCGGCCATCACCGAGGAGGCTGGCCTGGCCAAAAACGTGGAGCTGGCGGTGAGCTACACCTCCACCGCTCCGTTCGTCAAAATCCGGGTCACAAGCCCCGTGAACAATAAACCCATCCCCGCCGGAACCGAGATCGCCGAGATCGTGTTTCGCCCGCGGGGCAAAGGCGCAGCCGGGCTCAGGCTCGAGCAGCGCCGCCGATATCAGCAGCTCTTCATCAAGGATCTCGCGTTCGACGAGGTCGCGCCCTTTGAGGTGGATCGAAGCCACCTGGAGCAGGTCTCACAGGCGGTCTTCTCCCCGAACGGAAAACGGCTGGCCCTGGCGGGCATCCAAGGCGCTAGGCCCGTGGTGGTGGTCACGCAGGATCTCGCCGGCACCAGCGATCTCGACAAAATCTCGACCCTGCCCATGCGGGTGGAGGGCATGGACTGGACGAGTATGGAGGCCTACTATCCGTGCCACTGGATAGGCGGGCTCAAAGATCCGAGCTCCAAGCTCTTCGGCAGCGCCTTCGAGGGCGGGCTCGACGAAATCAAGCTCTACAGCTACGTGCGCGGGGCCGAGGCCATCGCGTCCGAGGCGGCCCGCGGCAAAGCCTGGCTCGAAAAGACCGGGCGCGACGGCGAGCTCTCGAAGAGAGAACAGCCCTGCATCACCGACCTGGACTGTCCGCCCTACGAGCTGTGCGACCTAGGCCAGTGTAACGTGCACCCCTGCGATCCGGACGACGCCGACTCCTGTGAGGTGGGCCGCGGCCAGTGCACCTTGATGCCGGTGCCGGTGGGCCTCGAGCACGAAGAGAGCTTCGAGTGGGTCTGCGCCGTGGAGTGCGACAGCGACCGGCGCTGCTTCGAGCAAGAGTGCCTCAGCGGCCCATGCCGCTTCTGCGACATCGGGACCCGCTCGTGCAACGAGTGCCGCTGGACCCAGGAGAAGATCTCCGGGGAGATCACCCTCGAGTACATCGAAGGATGCCCGGACAGAAACAGCTTCATGTGTCAGGACGGAAGCTGCATCACCGAGTGCTACGAGTTTGAAAACGGCGAAGCCGTCTACCTGTGCGACCCGGCGCTCGAGTTTTGCAACCAGGGTCGCTGCCAGATGTTCGAGTGGGAGTGGAACGACTTTGCCCCGGCGACGTTCAACGGGCTGGGCGAGGTTCAATACAAAAACGGCGACCGCTACACCACCGCCATCGACCAGCTCTACCCGGTGGAGATCACCGCCTTCGGCGTGGAGGATTACTTAAACCCGCCGGAGATCATCGTGGAAGGCAAGTACGACAAAGTCTACGGCGGGAAATGGTTCGATATCGGGTCGGTGCGGGTCTACAACAAAAATGAGGTGGAGGCGGAAAACAACACCTACGTGGTCAATTCCCCTCATCCCATAACGGAGCTCCGGCTGCGGCTCATCAGCCCGCCTTACGAGAACTATAACGCCGGCTCCACCGGACTCATGCATGGCGCGGAGCAGTTCTTTTGCTGCTCCCACTGGTCAGCCGACGGGACCCAGTGTCTGGAAAGAGATCCAGGCGCCTGCACCTACCGGCCGACGGGCAGCCGCGCCAACATCGGATATCCGGTGGGCATCCCGACTCGGGCCGCGCGCAAGGCGTGTGCCGATAGGGGGCTTGCGAATTGCAATTACGTAGAGAACAAAGAAATCGATGGCCATCTTTGGGGGGGGCATCACGCTTTGGTTGTCAAGAAGGTCACCGTAAACGGCTCCTCATTGAAACCGAAGAGCAATCTCGTTTGTTCCTACGAAGGCGATATCCAGCCGGTCGTAAATACCAAGGTTAAAGGCGAGGAGTACAGCGTTCAAAAACGGCTGTTTTTCGGAAATATCCAGAGCGAAAACTCGAATCAAAAGGACTATTTCTTTTCTGACTATTCCGGGTCGACGCAGCTCATCGAGCGCGTGTCCAAGTCGAAAAAGCCACCCACATGGTGGCTGCTCAACTGCACCCTCGCCGACCAGAGCGGCGAAGACAAGATGGCGAGAATCCAGTTCGAAGTGTGTTCGGACGAAACAGCCTGCAAGAGCTTATTTAAGACAAGCGGACGGGTTGGGACCTTCACAGAGACGGCAAACGCCTGCCTCGTCGAGAAGGGGACCCGCACCTCGCCGTGTTACGAGTGGATAGGGGGCGATGTCTCCATGGACTACATGATCGAAGAGCCCGAGCGCTACCGAACGCTCGATATCGATGTGTTTAGAAGCTTTGGATACGACCAGGAATAAAAGACCAATGCGTGACGCATATAGGAGAAGATCGATGGACGCGAAAGAATGGAACATAAGTGGAGCGTGGGTTGGCATCAGCCGGTACCTCGTGGTGGGCGGCTTCTTAATGATAATGGTGATTCCACGCATTGGCAACGCTGCGGCCTGCGACGCTGCGGCGGGTTATCCGTGCACCTTTCAAATTGAAAACCAGGAGATCCAAAAGGTTCCCACCTATTTCAAGTTTCAATCGAGGATCTCGCAAGCCAAGATCCCGGTGGGAGACGTGGTGTTCGACTCGGTGATCGTAAACCTCAAAAAGGGTAACAACGTCCTGTGCTCGGAGACGTTCTCCCGGGTCAAGGTGCGCGACAGCGTGCTCAACCTGGAGATAGGCCGGGGCATGGCCGACTCGTGCGGAGAGCTCGAGTCGATTGTGGCGGCGAACAACGACCTCAAGTTTCAAATCTGCATTGGCGATCAGAGCAACTGCCTCAAGCCGGTGGATCTCGCTACGGTGCCCTACGCGGTCAAGGCGAGCTACGCGGCCACGGCTCAAAAGGCCCACGCTGCCAACACTGCCGTCCAGTGCAACTACGCCCACAGGCTCACCGCCGACCGCAACCTGTTTGTCAATCAGCAGATCGGCAAAGGGTACTACGACTTCCACACCCCGTCGGACACGACCTTTCTGGAGTGGTACGATGCCCAGTCGGTGGACTATCAGGACGGCGGCTTCATCCAGTGGGCGCCATTAGGCGCTTCCAAGAACCTGCACGTCTGCGCCCAGGACCCCGGCAGCGACAACCCCGTACCCCTGGAGGAGTTTTTGATTCACTCGACAAAGACTCAGATGATGGGAGTCGCCGTCATCGAAGGCAGCGAGGCTTCCGATGGAATGACCGGAGTGAAAGGCCTCCAGATTAAGCGCAGCGGCTTGGGTGTAACGGGCAAGGCCGACTTTTACGACGATGTCGCCATCGGCGGTGAGCCTGAGACGGATAACCGACAGTGCGATATTTACCACAAGCTGGATGTTTACGGGACTTCTGACTTTAGAGCGGACGTGACCGTAGACGCCGCGGCTGTGACTATAGTCAATGGTCCCGCAAGTTTTTATGGTGAAACTCTCTTTGATAATAAGACCACACATAACAAAGAAGTTGTTTTTAATGAAAATGTCACAATGGGGCCATCTAAGGATTCTAGGACGTTGCTGAGATATCATAAGTTAGAAGCACGAGGGGAGTCTGTTTTTTATGAAAGAGTTCGTGTTTTGAATAATGAAAGTAATGCTTTGCAGGATGGATACTATGATTTCCATGTTGAAGGGGACGCCGCGTTTGATGATAAAGTGATTTTTAAAGGTGAGACTACCTTCTCTAAGGCATCACATACGTATTTTAAGGGATCTGTGGAATTCGATGGACCAATAACCATGCCGGGAGACTTTTATGCGACTCCGGGTCCGGATTCGGTGGAATCAGATCATATTAAGGAAAATGCTGTTAATGGCTATCACATAGACCAGCATTCTGTTGAAAATGACCAGTTGGGTTTGAATGCAGTGCACTCAGGGAATATTAAGAATGGTGAAGTCAAGACTGAAGATATTGCCCCGGGTGCTGTAACAAATCAAAAGCTGGGTCTTGCTTGGGCGTTTGGTAAGGCAACTTTTACTGGTGAGGCCAATACCGAAGATATAGGTGGTGTTAATTCTGTTTGTTTTTTAACAGGGATTTATCCTCCAGACGTTACATTTCCTAGTTGGGGTAATGTTGTTGTTGGTCAGGGTTCCTCTTCTGATGCTTCTGGGGTTGAACGTGATATGTTCTGCAAGGTTCATTCTCGGGAGGACGGTAAATGGTTGGTGACAGGACAGGTGGCGACTTGTAGCTATGTTTGTTTGGGTAAAGGTTGATTCTGTTTTAGGTGTTTTGGATGTTTTTGGGTGTTTTGGCTTGGTTTGTTCTTTGGTTTGAAAGATGAAAGAGATTAAAATGACCTCACTCATGGCAAAGAGACGACTTTTAGGTTTGCTAGGTATCCTCGGTTGCATTTTTGTATTGCCTAGGGTTTCACAAGCTGAAATTTGCGGAGGCGGTCAAGGCGAGCCGTGCACCTCGTGGGAGCATTGCGCCCAATACAGCTTGGCCACGGAATGCGTCGACGGTCACTGCGAGATCCCATGTCAAGACGATAAGGGAAATCGCAGTCCCTCCTCTTGCTCCATGGGCGAGACCTGCGTTTTGGGACAAGGCGACCTGGGCGAGATGCACTATTGCAAGACGTCGTCGTTTGTGATGGACCTCAACCTGCTCGATAGCTGCATCTACCACTTCATCGAGGGGATCCGCCCATCCTTGACCTCCGGAAACGAGTGCTCGCTCCAGCGGAATCTGAGCGTCATGCTCGACCGGGATTCGAACCAGACGTTCAACATCTTCGACGTTGAAAAGTGCATCTCGGACTTTCTCTTTGCCGAGCCCTGCGACGAGCAAGCGAGCACCTGCCACAACGGGCAGACCTTTTGCACCACCGATTCCGACTGCGGCACGGGGCTCTTTTGCCACGAGACGCTGCATTATTGCCAGCGCGAGTGCGGCCTCATCGTCGATCGTTCGTCCGGCAAAGAATTGAACGCCCTCGAGCGCAAGTGCTTTGGCAACCTCAAGGTCTGCCAATACGGTCGGGGCAAGTGCCAAACCGCCGAGCTCGGCTCCACGTGCCAAACCGGCGCCGACTGCCCGGGCGGCGCCTACTGCTTTTTGGGCGCCTGCGAGGCCACGTGCTCATCGGCCATCGACTGCCCGAGCAGCGACTGGTACTGCAGCAAGACCAACATGTGCCTGCCAAAGCCGCTGCCCGCGAGCGAAGATGTGGTGCCGTTCAACCCGAAAGACTACGCCATCCACTTGGGCGAGCGCAAAGTGGGGCTGACAGCCGAGGAGAATGAGTCGAGCATCCCCGTGCTCCTCATGAACCTCGTCACCCGCAAGCAGGAGTTCAACAACCCCGCCGCGGTGTTTGGCTACAGGCTCGAGGTCAAGTACGCCAAGAAGCTTGAGAGCAAGTGTAACCAAAACTTCGACGAGCTCTACGCAGAAGAGCTCGCCGCCTGCAACACCCAGACCTGTCGCGAGAAATACTCTCTTTTAAAAAACGAGATCATCGAAGACTGCATCATCTCTCCGGACGAAGAGTTCATCACCCTGGAGAACCCCTTCGGCACGGTCTACGGCATCGGCACCCCCACCTTGGACATTCGCCTGAACCAGGGCGCCGTGGAGAGGCTCAGCCC
>JAABTR010000505.1 GCA_011389755.1 Deltaproteobacteria bacterium
CTTGGGGGATCGGGGCGGATCGGGGGTGAGCGATTGGGGATCTCGGTTTGTCTCAGGAGATCGGGGTGGGGATCGCGCTGGCACGAAGCTTGCTCCGGTTTCTTTGCGATGAAGTGGGAAATGACAGCGTGCCTGGCTCTGGGTCTCTTTCTCGCGGCGGCGACGGCAGCCGGCAAGAAACAGGCCCCTTGGGCGTTTGAGAACATCGCCATCATCAACGTGCCCGTTCGGGATCTGGAGATCGTCGGGAGCGCGGATGGCCGCGGCGTCATCATGTACTTTGCCAAGTGGGATGACCTCTACGCAAAAGAGATCGCGCTGTCGCTCGCGAGATCGCCGCTGCTCCATAGGTTTCTGCCTCATCGCCAGTCTCGCATGACCGTCGAGATCTACTCCGTCGGCACCGACGTGGATTTTGCGGTCAAAGAGCACGGGCGAAAGACCCAGGTGATAATCGGTGAGATCCGGGCCGGGCTGACGGCCCTCAAATGGATCAAGGGCGGCGATGAGATCCGGCCGCTGCCGGATGATTTTTACGGCCACCTCCTCGATGGAAAGCTCGGCGTCGCGGATGATTTGTTGATCGCGGCGGGGCGCGCACGTCGCAGACCCGACTACCTGAACCTGGCGAGGCGCTCGGTGATCGAGGCTGAGCGTCGTGGTCCGAGCATGGATCGCTGCCCCAAGGTCCCTGCGAAAGGCTTGGACGAGCCGATGGTCCAAGAGGGGGTCTTGCTCGTGGCTCTTTGTTCCGCGAGGGCTGGCCGGTTGAACGAGGGGCTCGAGATCTTGGGCAAGTTGAAAGACAAGCAGCTCACCGCAGTGGTCGAAGAGAGGCGCAGGGCGTTGGCGAGCGACATCCTGGCGACCTGGATCCTCGCGGCGGACCGAGTCGGAGATTCTCGAGCCGTGGCGGGCGTCTTTTTGGAGCACGCGAGCGAGCTGAGTGATCTCGCGAGCAGGGAGCCGTTCTTCGAGCTCCTCGCCCAGAACCTCGAAGCGGTGGGAATCCCCCATGCCTTTTTGGACTTGGGCGCGAAGGTTATGGCCGTGGCGTCGGATGAGAATATGCCGCGGTTCGCGCCGGCCTCCGCCGAGGGGTACTTGGCAGCTGGTCAGCACGTTCGGGCCGCGGACACGGCGAACTTCTTTTTGTCGAAGAGGCAGCCCGATTGGTTGCGTGGAAGGCTCTTTAGGGTCCGTGGACTCTCAGCGTTCCAGGCCGGGAACTGGGACCAGACGCAGGCGGATCTGGAGCACAGCCGCGAGCTTTTAGGGCAAGGAGAAATGGAAGAGAGGTTGGCGCTCATCGAGACCCGGCTGCGGACTGGTAAAGATATTCAAGCTCTCTCCGCCGAGCTGACCGAGATTCTAAAGGCCCACGCCGGCGAGCTTACACGCAGTCAGGACGCGTGGATGTCTCGGCTCTGGGGTGAGGTGGAGCTGCGGCTGGGCCGCTTGCCCCACGAGGATGTCCTCGAAAAGCTGCCGGCCTACGTTATCTACGACGCAGCCGAGTGGGCTGGCGAGCGGGGAGACGACAAGATGCGCGATACACTGCTCGAGATTTGTGCAGAAGATCGCCAAGGCGGTTGGAGCGAGCTCGGTCGCACGGTTCGAGAGATCGATGCGCTGCGCCGGGAGCTCGACGAGATCGCGAAGATCATGGAGGTGGATAGATGACCTCGATTTTTGGTGGAATCGATTTCGCGTCGCGGGCGCTCGATTTTCATCTGCAAAGGCAGAACCTGATCGCGGCGAATGTGGCGAACGTCGATACCCCGGGCTATGTCCCGGTGGAGCTCACGCGGCCGACAAAACCCCACGAGACGGGAAAGCTCGGCATGCACGTGACGAACGAGACTCACATCGCCTTGGGCGATCCGGCCGGCGAGATGGGTTTCGAGACGGTCGAAGAGCGCGCCGAGATCCCGGGCAACGATCTGAACTACGTGAGCCTCGATCGGGAGATGGCGAGGCTCAACGCCAACTCGTTGCGGTTCGAGGCGGTGGGCAAGCTCTTGTCCAAGCACATGGGCATACTCACATACGCCGCGACGAACGCGAACAGGAGCTAAGCCGGGAGGTTTGAAATGAACGTATTTAGTGCAATGGAGATCCTCTCGACTGGGCTCGAGGCGCAAAGGACGCGGATGAACGTGACCGCGTCCAACATAGCCAACGCGCAGACCACGCGGACAGAGGAAGGCGGCCCGTACCGGCGCAAGGATCCGGTGGTGACCACCGAGCCGATGAACAACCGGTTTCGCGAGCTCATGGACAATGAGCTGGCGCGGCACGCGCGGGGCGTCAAGACCGTCGAGATCGCCGAAGACCAAACGCCGCCGCGCATGGTCTTCGAGCCGGGCCATCCGGACGCCGACGCCAACGGTTATGTGGCCTATCCCAACATCACGATCGTCGAGGAGATGGTGAACATGATCATGGCGTCGCGGGCCTATGACGCCGGCGTGACAGCGCTCCAGGCGGTCACCGGGATGGCTAAGAACGCCATGAGGATCGGAGGCGCCTGATGCCGGTAGCGGGAATTGAAGCGGGAGGCGGCATCGGACCGATTCGGGTCGAGCAGCAGCTGGAGAAAGCCGCGGCGCCGGGGTTCGGCGACTACCTGGCCCAGGTCATGGAGAAGGCCAACACGCAGATGGAAGCGGCGGAGAAGACCACCGCCGCGTTCGCCGCGGGAGAGACCAACAATATTCACGAGACGATGCTCGCGGCGGAAAAGGCGACCATCGCCTTCAAGCTCGTCGGCACCATACGAAACCGAATGCTCGAGGCGTACCAAGAGATCATGCGCACGCCTATGTAGGGCGAAAGTTGAGATGTAGACGATGGCCGTGCAGCCGCAAAACACGACGACAGGTCCTTTTCACGAGAGGGTGATCGCAGACGTCCGAAGGTTCTGGACCGATCTGCCCCTTCGGATCAAGGTCTTGATGGGCGTCGTGGTGGCCCTCATCGTCGTGGGGGTTGTGGCTGTCTTGGCTTTTGAAAAGCCCAACCGCGAGGTGTTGTTCTCAGGGCTGACGACTGAAGACGCCTCGGCCATCGTCGAGCAGCTCAGGGCCCAAAAGGTGGATTACAGCCTGAGCGCCGGCGGAGGGGCCATCATGGTCCCCACCGACAAGGTGCACGATCTGCGCCTCCAGCTCGCGTCCGAAGGGCTGCCCACCGGCGGCGGCGTCGGCTTCGAGCTCTTCGACGAGCAGCGCTTTGGGATGACGGAGTTCGAAGAGCGCATCGCCTTGCGCCGGGCCCTCGAAGGAGAGCTGTCCCGGACCATCGGCAGGCTGGACTCGGTCAAGAACGCGCGCATCCATCTGGTGCTGCCCAAGCGGTCGGTTCTGGGCGCCAACTCCACCCCGGCCCAGTCGTCGGTTGTGGTGGAGCTCCAAAAAGGGCGTGTGCTCTCCGAGGGCATGGTGGCCTCCGTCATCCACCTGGTCTCATCCAGCGTCGAAGGGCTCAGCCCGGACGCGGTGACGGTGGTGGACACCCGGGGGCGGTTGCTCTCGAGCGAGAGCGGCTACGGCTTCAACAACCGCGAGTTCGAGTACAAGCAGAAATTCGAGCAGGGGCTCGAGCTGCGTCTGCGGGAGATGCTCGACCAGACGCTCGGGCCGAACACCTCGGTGGTGCGGGTCGCCGCGGACTTCGATTTTTCAAAGCGCGAGACCACCGAGGAGCGCTACGATCCCGAGCGGACGGCGCTGCGCAGCGAGCAGCGCGAGCTCGAAGTGGTGGGCTCAGACGCGCAAGGAGCCGGCGGAACTCCCGGTGTCCGCTCGAACCTCCCCGGCGGCAATCCGCCGGTGACCGACAGGCAAGGGGCCAACAAGAAGCGGGAGTCGGAGACCCGCAACTTCGAAGTCGACAGGGTCGTCAACCACGTGATCAGCCCCTCGGCGACGCTCGATAGGATTTCGGTCACAGTGCTCGTGGACGGCAAGCAAAATGAGGGCGAGAAATTTCTTGCCCGCTCCCCCGTGGAGCTCGAGTCCATAGAGTTGGCGGTGCGCGGAGCTATCGGATACGACCAGAAACGCGGCGACCATGTGCAGATCGAGTCGGTCCCGTTCCACGTCCCCGAGCCCATCGAGGCGCCCACCGAAGAGGCCCAGCCGTGGTGGATGCAGTGGCTGCCCGTCGGGGTTGGCGCCGGGTTGGTCGTGGTCATCGCGTTGTTGCTGCTGCTGCTCATGCGCCGCAAGAAAAAGGGTAAAGACGAGACCGACGAGTTCATGGGCGGCGAGCATCTGGCCCTGCCGCGCAAGGTCGAGGAGCTCGAGGCGCTGCTCGAAAAATCCGAAGAAGGCGAGGGCGAACCCGAGCTGGGTCTGCCGGAGCCCACCGCGGCGGAGACCAACATGGCGATGCTCATGTCACAGGTCCGCGGGGTCTTCATGGATGAGAGCGAGGCGGCCGCGCGGGTTATCCGCTCTTGGCTCCTCGAGGCCCGCCGCGCCGAAGAGCTGGTGCTGGCCGAACAGTTGAAGCAGCAGGAAAAAGAAGGCGCGCAAAAAGAGGCGAGCTGATGAGCAAAGACAAAGTCAAAGCCCTGGACCGACCGATGCAAGCGCTGCTTCTCATCCTCTCGTTGGAGGAGGAGGCGGTCGCCAGGGTGCTTCGGCATCTCGATCCCGACGATATCAGGTTGCTCCATGAGCTGTCCAAGCGCGATTTCGTTGCCGACGCCCATTCGCTGGCCGTGTCCTATCAGACTTTCTTGGCCGACGCCCGCAAACCCCTTCTGGCTCCCGGAGAGGGGCGGGCCTACATCGAGCGTCTGGCGCAGCGCTCCTT
>JAABTR010000506.1 GCA_011389755.1 Deltaproteobacteria bacterium
CCTTTTGCGGCCATCGAGAAGCGCAACCCCCAGGCGGTGGCGAACGTGCTCGAAGAGGAGAACGCCCAGGTGATAGCGGCTGTGCTCTCGGAGCTGAGCCCATCTTATGCCTCGCATGTGGTCAAGCATTTCGAGCGCGAGCTCCAGGTACAGGTGATCACCCGGCTCGCGAACCTCGATGAGATCCCCGAGAGCACTATCAACGCGCTGTGGAGAGCCATCGAGGCCGAGCTCGACAACCTGGAGACCTCCGACGCGGTGATGGTGGACGGGATGGGGCGCGCCGCCCAGATACTCCAGAGGCTGCCCATCTCCGACACCGACGAGGTGCTCACGAACATGGGCGACGACGAGCCCGGGCTCGCCCACCGGCTGCGCCGGGCCATGTTCAGCTTCGAAGATCTCATCAACGTCCAAGGCCGCGGCATGCAGATGCTCATCAAGGAGATCAGCAATGATCAGCTCCTTTTGGCCCTCAAGACCGCGAGCGATCCCCTCAAGGACAAGATCCTGGCTTCGGTCTCCAAGCGCGCCGCCGAGATCCTCATCGACGACCTCATGGCCATGGGGCCAGTGAAGCTGTCCGAAGTGGAGCAGGCCCAGCAGGAGATCGTGGACACGGCGCTGCGGCTCGAGGCCGAGGGTAAGATTGTGATCGCCGGTCGCGGCGGGGAGGAGCTGGTATGAGCTCCATCTCTTGGACCAAAAAGCCCGGCGGCGCCGGGGCGGGCGCGGATTGGCTGAGCGGCAAAAAAGACCAAGAGGTCCGCCCCGCGTTCGTCGGCAGACCGGTGGAGCCGGTGTCGCCTCCCAAGGAGGTGGACGCCCCCCGCAGGGACTCGGCGGCGCCCCTCGACTACGGAGCACCGACGGGCTCGCCCGTCCAGCCGGGGGCCCAGGATCCGGGATCGCAGCCGTCTGTGCCCGAGCCGGCACCGCCGCCGCCGCCGGAGCCGCCCCCCGAGCTCATCGCGGAGCTGGAGCGGTACTTGGCCGCCCTGGACAGCTCCCTCA
This sequence comes from Deltaproteobacteria bacterium, assembly GCA_011389755.1. Classification (GTDB taxonomy): domain Bacteria; phylum Myxococcota_A; class Polyangia; order JAAYKL01; family JAAYKL01; genus JAABTR01. The sequence continues at coordinate 1,015 of JAABTR010000506.1, forward strand.
AGCAGCTCGAGGGGGTGCGGCGGCAGATGGGCCGCCAGGTGGCCGAGCAGGCGGTGGAGATCGGGCTGGCCGTGGCCGAGCAGCTGGCGTCGGGGGCTATCGAGGTGGAGCCCTCCCGGGTGCTCGACATCGCCATCGAGGCGGTGGAGACGATGACCGGTGACGGGCCCGTGGACGTGCGGGTCATGCCGGAGATCTACCGGCTTTTGATGGATAACGGATTTTTGGAGGATTACGGCGAAGGCGCTCGGATCAACCTGCGCCCGGATCCCTCGGTGGGAGACCTCGGGTGCATCGTGGACGGGGCTTACGGCCGTGTGGATGGACGCGTCCGCAGCCGCCTGGAGAGATTGCGCCACCTGCTCGATCAGGGTGAGGGGACAGCCGAAGAGGAG
>JAABTR010000507.1 GCA_011389755.1 Deltaproteobacteria bacterium
GCCGAGCCGGCGACCCGCCAGGCGGTTTCGATCGGCTTCGAGCAGCTGGGCCAGGGCGTGGTTGGCTCTGAGGAGGCGCCCGTCCCGGCTCAGGCTGCAAAACCCCATCGGCACGAAGTCGTAGTGATCTTCGTAGCTGAATGATTGGGGGTTGTTTTTTTCGTTTGATGGGCTCATTTCTTTTTTCGTTTTCAGGGACTTGAGGGACCTAAGGGACCTAAGGGACTTAAGGGACCTAAGGGACCTGAGGGACGAGGGACGGCTTTTTTGTTAATGATTCTTTGGGTGAAAGTGAAGGGTCCTTTTAAAATTAGCGCTTCGCGCTGCGGTCAGAGGTCGGCGCGTTTGTAGAGGAGCTGGTGGATGGCGCGGGCTTGGTAGCATAGCTGCAAGCCGTCGTCGTGGTACTCGGGCAGCACGCCTAGCTCGGAGAAGATTTCGAAGATGTCTTCTCCCTTGAACAGCTCGGGCAGAGTCTCCCAGTATGGGATCTCGTCGGTGTCATCATAGGGGCGCAGCGCCCTGAAGTAGCCGGCCTCGTCGAACATGTATTCGTCGCCGGCGTGGGTGTATGCCGCGAACTTCAGGCCGAAATCCAAGATCGCCGCGATCGCTTCGAGCAGCAGGCCCGGATCTTCTGCGTCTCCTATCAGCCCGAGGATCGTGTCTATGGCCGCCTGCTCGGCCGCTTGGGAGGGCGGCACGTGCGGGGCCATGTCCCTGCCGTTGTTCACCCGGTAGAAGCGGTCCCCGAACCGCTTTTCGAAGGCATCGACGAAGGTCTGGTCACCCACGCGCGGGGTGGCGAAATTATAGATCTGTGCGATGTCGACGCCCAATCTTTGCGCCTTCATCGCCGCCATCTGCGAACACGCGCCTCCTAGGCTGTGGCCGGTGAAGATGACGGTCTTGCCGGTGTCGCGGGCGGCGAGCAGCTCCACCTTGAGCCGAGGCCAACCGGAATCGAGGGTCCCGAAAAAACCGCTGTGGACCCGGCCGGGCAAGCTCGTCTTCCAGGTGTCGTCCATGATGTAGGCCGCGTTGCTCAGGTAGTCGGCGGTGCCCGTGCTGCCCTTGAACGCGAAGACGATGTACGCGTCCTCCTCCAAAATCGCGACGGTCAGGCGCTTCTTGACGAGCACCTCCACATCGGTGAACCCGCGGGCGGCGAACTCCTGCCGAATCGCCGCGGGCTCAACCAGGTTGCAGGCCTTGGCCATCCACAAAAGCCAGTGGGCGTTGTGCAGTGAGAACCGGCGGCGCCGGTGATCGAAGGTGAACTCGTCCACCGAAAAGGGGCATTTCGGCGCCGGATCGAGCGGATCGTAGACGGTGGGCTCGGCGTAGAGACAGTCCTTCACTCCCGTCAACAGCGCCGCAGACACGTCCTCGCAGCTCATCGCCTCGATGTTTCCGAGACACTTTTGGTGGTGCTCGTACTCGAGCCGCGTGGTCAGATGCT